>NZ_JALHPM010000250.1:0-7435 GCF_022842525.1 Luteitalea sp. | reverse complement strand
TGTGGCGGCACGCCCGACCAGCCGGCGCCCGCGCCCGCGGCGCCGGCCGCGGCACCGGCCGCCGGACCGCGCCTCTACGTCTCGAACGAGACGGAGGGACAGGTCGTGGTGATCGACGCCGTGACCCACGAGATCGTGGAACGCATCGCCGTCGGCAAGCGCCCGCGAGGTCTCAAGCTGTCGGCCGACGGGACGCGGCTGTATGTCGCGCTCTCGGGGTCCCCCATCGCGCCGCCGGGGGTGGACGAATCCACCTTGCCGCCGCCCGACCGCAGCGCCGATGGCATCGGCGTGGTCGACCTGGTGCAGCGCAAGCTGGTGCGCACCTTCCCCAGTGGCCAGGACCCGGAGAGCTTCGACCTCTCGCCGGACGGTCGTCTGCTGTACGTCTCCAACGAGGAGACCGCCGAGATGTCGGTGCTCGACCTCGGCACCGGGGTCATCCGCACGCGCGTGAAGGTCGGCGAGGAGCCCGAGGGCGTGACGACGAGCCCCGATGGCAAGACGGTGTGGGTGACGTGCGAGGAGGACAACGAGGTGGTCGGTGTCGACACGACCACCTTCACCGTCGTCGGTCGCGTCGAGACCGCCAAGCGGCCGCGGTCGATCGTCTTCACGCCGGACGGCGCGACGATGTTCGTCACCGGTGAGTTCGGCTTCGCGGTGTCGGTGGTGGACGTGGCGAGCCGCACCGTGGTCAAGACGATCGACCTGCCTGCCGGCGAGGACGGCAAGTTGCCGGCGCGTCCCATGGGCGCCGTGCTGTCGTCCGATGGGCGGACGCTCTACGTCTCGAACGGCCGCGGTCGGTCGGTCTCGGTCATCGACGTGGCGAGCCGCGCCGTGACGCGCACGTTCTTCGAGGTCGGCGAGCGGCCCTGGGGCATCGCGCTGAGTGCCGATGGCACCACGCTCTACACGGCCAATGGTCCTGGCGCGGACGTGTCGGTGATTGACATCGCCACGGGCACCGCAACGAAGAAGGTGGCCACGGGCGGCAGTCCGTGGGGGGTCGTGGTCAAGTAATTCACAATTCAGCGTTCACGATGAAGCGCGGGGCGAACAGCGGTACGCGCTCCGCGTCAGGCAAGAAGGCTGAAGGCAGAAGGGCCCGCCTACCGTGTGAAGAAGCCGCTGCGCGTGCGGACGGTCACGCCGGGTCTCGAGACCGTGACCGTGAGTGAGATGAAGCGCGGCTTCGCGCTGCGGTCGAACGTCCCCTCCGGTGGGATGTACGACAGCACATACTGACCCTGCTCCGCCGCGACGAGGCGGGCAAGCAGCGGCGCCACGTCGTTGCTGCGTCCGTAGTACGTCCCGCCGAGTTCATCGGCGACGGCGTGCAGGCCCTCGTCGAGTTCGGCGCGGTCTTTCGACCCCACGTTGTTCACACCCGAGAGGTCCAGAGTGTGGACGGTCGAGCCGGACTCTGCCGCGAGCCGTCCGAGGCGGCGCAGACGGCCGGCGACGTTCGCGTACTCCTGCGTACGCAGGGTGGCGTAGCGCCCGCCCGACTGGACGTCTGCGTCGTTGCCCTTCAGCGCGATGAACTCGGACAGGACGACCACGACCTTGCGGCCCGGCAACTGACGCAGGTCGACCAGCAGCGAGTTGAGACTCGCCAGCGTGCCCTCGAGGAAGACCTGGTCCTTGTTGGCTGTGCCTGCGCCCGTCGCCCCCGACCGGCTCGTGGGTCGGCCACGCCAGCGATTGGGTGCATACCGCATCGCGGTGACATCCCGCAGCAGTGCCGCCCGATCGGACGACAGCTGCGTGGTGTGCCGGCCGAGTGGTCCCGTGCGCAGGAGGCCGATCTCGACGCCCGCCGGGATCCCGCTCTCCAGCATCGCCAGCAGCCCGGTTCGTGCCCGGGCGAAGGCATCAGGAGACATCGCCATGTCGTCGATGAGGAACACCCACGGCTCGAGGTCGGCGTCGGGCGATGCCTGCACCGCGGGAGGTGGGCTCGCTGCGCTCTGAGGGGTGCCCGGGGCAGCGGTGCCGGGTACAACGGCGGCGGTCCCGCGCGGATGGAACCGCAGGTCGGACAGCGGGACCACCTTGCCTTGCTGCGTGACGCGGACTTCGTCCTTCCGGATGTCGGTGACGGGCCTGCCGTCCGCGTCGAGGAACCGCGCATCGAACTGGATCAGCTCCGCCGTGACGCGGAAGGCAGGCAACGTGCGATCGGCCGGCGCCTGGCCGGCCACCACGGCGCCGGCAAGCGCCACCGCGACCACGACGAGTAACCTCGGGAGCATGGTGACGGCCCCATGGTAACAACCATGCGTCGCAAGGGGTCAACGCGAGATACTCGTTTCAAAACGAGTTGACTCATCACTTACGACCGCGGATGTAGACTCTGCCGATGCGCGGCTTTCCCAGAGTCCTCACGCTCGCGGTGCTGATGCTCGTCGTGCTGGGGCACCTGTCAGCGTCAGCCCAGACGCCATCACCGGAGACAGCAGCGATGGGGCGCTCCTGGGATAGCGCCTATCTCGAAGCGCCGGACTTCAACACGGAGCCGAACGCCTTCCTCGTCGAGGTGGCCAAAGGACTCACGCCGGGGACGGCGCTCGACGTCGGCATGGGCCAGGGGCGCAACGCCATCCATCTTGCGAGACAGGGGTGGACCGTCATTGGCTTCGACGTGTCACAGGTGGGCGTGCAGACGTCGCTGGAAGCCGCCCGTGCCGCTGGCGTCACCATCACCGCGATGCAGCAGCGCGCGGTGGAGTTCGATTGGGGCACCGACCGCTGGGATCTGATCGTGCTGGCCTACTTCCCGGGCCTGCGCGCCGCGCTGCCACGGATTCTGCAGAGCTTGCGCCCGGGCGGGCACGTCATCGTCGAGGCCTACCAGGCGGACGCCGCGCTGGACAAGCCACCCGGGCCAGGCCCCAGCGTGACGTTTGCCGACAACGAACTCCTTACGCTCTTCGGCACGCTGCGCGCCCTTCGCTACGAAGACGTCAGCGCCAGGGCGGACTGGGGTCTGCACACGACGCGTCTCGTCCGTCTGCTGGCGCGCAAGAAGTAGCACGACGCGGGCGCCGGCCGATGGCGTCCTGTGAACGTCCAATTGGCGCACGACGATCGAGGAGGACAGATGGCACATCGACTGAGCTTCGTTCTGGTCGCGGCGATGCTGTGCGTCACCGCCGTCACGGTGTGGGCCCAGACGCGGCCGGACCCCGGTACGGTGCCCGGCGTCCCGCAAGTGCTTTCGGGTGACAACGTCGGGGTGCGCGTGCTCGGCCCGCCCGACACGCATGGCCGGGTGCCCGCCGACATGGTCGTCAAGCTCAACGGCCAGTGGGTCGAAGTGACCTCGCCTGCGACAATGAAACTCCTTGGCAAGTAAGGCGTCGCCTAGCCTATCGAGACACTGGACCGCCATGCTGCTGCCGCTCGCGCGCGTCGTCAGCGTGGTGATGGTCTGCGTGGCGTGGACGGTCCCCATGGCCGGCCAGGGCCCGCGCGGCGTGCCGCGCCTGTCGCTCCCGGACGCGCCGCAGGAGCGGCCGGCGGCCGAGTCACCCACGTTCAGGGTGAATGTCACGCGCGTCGAGGTCAGCGTGCTCGTGCACGACAGCGCCGGCACGCCAGTCACGGGACTGCGGGCCAGCGACTTCGAGATCCTCGAAGACGGCGTCGCGCAGACGATGCGGGCCTTCATCCCGTTCACGCATGCGCCCGGTCGCCTGACTCTGCCTGAGCCCACACTGCCTCCAGCCACCGGCGCGTCCCCGCCGACGACGATTTCGCCGCCCGTCTCCAACTACTTCGCCGCCGAATCGAGGGTGTTCGCGCTGATCCTCGACGACCTGCACGTCGATGTCAGGCGGACCGAGGTCGCCCGAGCGGCCGCACGGCGCCTGATCTCACAGCTCGCCCCGAGCGACTTCCTGCTCGTCGTCACCACGAGCTCGACGGACTCGACCGGGTTCTTCACACGCGATCGCGCGTATGCGACGCGCATGATCGATACCTTCACGGGGCGGCGCCTGCTGGACAAGACGATGCAGGCCAAGCGCTTCAGGGGCGACGACTCGGAGAACGAGCGGCTCGATCACTACCAGCGGCTGTGCGAACGTCTGCGCAATGTGTCCCTCGCCTTGCGGGAGATCGCGGGCCGTCGGAAGACGGTCGTCCTGCTCAGCGAGGGTTCGTCGTACGGCGCGGGCATGTCCGACATGGAGGTCCGCATGCCGACGGCGAGCGGAAGTGGCCGGGTCAATGCCGGCAGTGGGTCGCTGCGCCTGATGAACGACGTGCTCACGGCAGCCGCTGTCGGCAACGTCGCCATCTACCCGTTGAGTCCCAACGGCCTCGATGTACCGGACGCCGACCTGATCCAGGTGTCCGGGCTGCAAGCGCCCCTGTCGCCCGGTCAGTACAGCGAGATCCTCATGGAGGCGCGGCAGGCCAGGGAGATGACACGGGACCTCGCCGCATTGACCGGTGGTGTGTCCCTGGTCGACACGAATGACCCACTCGGCGGCATCGACCGCGTGCTCCAGGATGCGAGCACGCACTACGTGCTGGCGTACGAGCCCGAGCGTCCGCTCAAGGCCAACGAGTACCGGCAGATCGACATCAGGGTGAAGCGACCCGGGCTGCGCGTGCTCGCTCGACGCGGATACCGTGCCGCAGGTGCGCCACCAGCGCCGCCGCTCAAGGTGCCGGGCAGCGTGTCGCCACGGTTACGGAGTCTTCTCGCGGGAATTCTGGCGGAGGATACGCTGCCCATGCGCGTCGAGGCCGTGCCCGTCGCCAGGACCGGCAAGGCCACCACGATGGCGGTGCTCGTCGAGATCGACGGCACGCGCATCGGCCAGCGCACATCCGACGGCATCATCGAACTCGAGCAAGGCCTGCTCACCGTCGACGAGTCGGGCAAGGCTGCCAACGGCACCCGCCGTGTGCTGACGCTGCGCCCGACGGACACCCAATGGGCGGTGCTGGCCGCATCGAGCCTGCGCAGCGTCTGGGCGGTGGACCTGCCGCCCGGTCGCCATCAGTTGCGCGTCGCCGCACTCCAGGCAGGCAGTGGCCGTGCCGGCTCCGTCTACCTCGACGTCGTCGTCCCGAAGGAACCGAAGTGGCCCACCGGCCTGCTGGTCTCGTCACGCTTCCTCTCGATGGTGCCGACGCCGTTCATCGATCCGCGCCTGGGTCGCTGGACCGACATGCCGCCCACCACGGCGCGTGTGTTTCCGAAGGGCGACGTGCTGACGGTGACCGTTCCACACGTCCTGGCCAGCGGTCCATCACAGGCACGCCTCGTGCTGCCCAACGGGCAAACGGCCTGGGAAGGTTCGGGCCAGCAACTCGAGGGCACCAGTGCCGTGCGATTCGTCGTCCCGCTCGACGATGCGCAGGACGTCTCGGCGCTGGTCGTGACCACGAGCCATGGGACACAGCGGTTGCCGGTGGGAATCATCGCGCCTGAGAGGTAGACCTCATGCCTGAACGGTTGTCGGCGACGTCTCGACGGACGATGCTGCGCGCAGTGGCGGCCGCCGTCAGTGCATGGCCGCACCCGCTGCTGGCCCGCCATCAGGACCCGGACGCTGGCAGGGACCGCTGGCAGCGCGTGCCGGACTTGCTGACGGCGATGCGGATGCGCGACGGTGCGCACGTCGCCGACGTCGGTGCGGGCGGTGGCTTCATCACCCGCAGGCTGGCGGCACAAGCAGGTCCGGCTGGACGTGTCTACGCCGTCGAGATCGAGCCGCGGATCATGGCGCGATTGCGGCAGCGCCTGCAGGACGACGGCCTCGCGAATGTCGAGGTCGTGCTCGGCTCGACAACCGACCCTGGTCTGCCGCCCGACAGCCTCGACGCCATCATCGTCGTCGACGCCTATCACGAGTTCACCGAACCCGAGGCCATGCTCGAGGCCTTCCGGCGTGCACTGCGCCGTGACGCCCGGCTGGTGATCTGCGATTCCGTCTCGTCGCTGCCCACTCGCGAGGAACAGGTGAAGTGGCACGGCATCGCCCCACGCTTCATCACGGCCGAACTCGAGGCCGCCGGTTTCCGGGTGCTGTCCGTCGACGAGGCGTTTACCATGCGAGGGTCGACCCGCAAGGCGCTGATCGTCGCGAAGCGGTGAGTGACAGGCGCGCCCGCACGGAGGACCGCCCTGGCGAAGTGTCAAGCAGCGATGGCAGACGCGCTCGGAGTCTCCCGTCAGACGGTGAATGCGATCGAAACGGAGAAGTACGACCCGACTCTGCCTCTTGCGTTCAGGATCGCGCGCCTGTTCGCGTGCGCGATCGAAGACATCTTCGTGCCCGACGAATGAGTTGCGTCCGCAGCGTCCCCTGCCTCACGCGCAGTGCGAGGCTCATCGTCTCTCTGCTCGCGGCGGCGGCGCTCTCGGCGACGCCAGCCGCCCACCGCGACGAGAACCCGTGGCACCGCTTCACGTGGTTCGCGGCGCAGCTGGGAGGTGAGCACATCGCGCGGCTCGCGATCCATGTCCCGGTCACGTTGGAGGGGCTTTCCGGCGAGCACCACCTGCAACTCGACACCGGTGCCAGCCATACCGTGCTGCACGGCGGCACCCTGCACGATCTGAACCCGGCCTTCGTTGCAGCCGGACGCGCCATGGCCGTCTCCGGCACGATCGCCGGTGTGGAGGTGACCAACGAAACCGTGGGACTGATGCCGGACGTCCGCGCGACGGTGGTGCGAGGCACGCCGGCGCCGGTCGTCGGATCCCTGGGCCTCAGCTTCTTCGCTCAGCGCATCCTGGTGCTCGACTACCCCGGCGAGAGGTTCATGGTGCTGCCGAAGGGCGCGGAACTCCCCGACCGACTCGAACAGCGTGCGCAGTTCCTGCCGACGACACTGCGCAACGGCAAGCTGTATGTGCCCGTTTCCATCGACGGCCACGCGCGCACCGACATCTTCTTCGACACAGGCGCGAGCGCGTTTGCGCTGATTACCTCACCTAAGCGTTGGCGAGCGCTCACAGGACTTCAAGGCACGGAGTCGTCGACGCGCCGTCGCACGGGGTCCAGCTGGGATACGGACCTCACCCTCATCGGCGCCCCCATGCAAGGACAACTCGCGGTGGGCCCCGCCGTCGTCGAGCGCCCAGTCGTGTGGCACACCACGGACTCGCGCTTCTCGTTCAGTCACTGGCCAGACACGAGCGGATTCATCGGCAACGAGATCTTTGACGACCGTTTCATCGTGATCCTGGACCTGTCCCGTCGTCGATTCGGGATGGCCAGTCACGCGGAGCCCTGATTGCCCGGCAGAGTGGCGGAGCCGGCCCCGCGCTTCATTGTGAGTTTTGAATTCTGCCTCTTCCGGGATCAGCGTGGGTAGAGGTCGAGCCCACCGCAGTGAAAGTAGATGGCGGTGGTGAAGTGTTGGGCGTTGCGGAAGCCGCCGGCCTTGCGCTTGATGCTCATTA
>NZ_JALHPM010000249.1:0-7564 GCF_022842525.1 Luteitalea sp. | reverse complement strand
CCTGCGGAGCAGAAATAGTAGGTCTGCCCCTGATACTCACTCGTGGCTGCCGCCTTCGCAGGCTCCACGGTCATGCCGCACACGGGATCCTTCACGCTGCACCTCCTTGTGCCGCCGCCCGTCCTGCGGATTGCCACACGCCGGCAACACACGTGGATGAGCTTCCGCGGTGGCTCCCGTAAACTTACCGGATGCTCTCGTCTCGTGCACGTCGTGCACTCGCCATTTGCACGGCCCTTGGGGCGCTCTGCGCCGCGGCCGTGCTGTCGGCGCGAACGTCCATCGACGCCCAGCCGGCGTGGCTGGGCCCGGTCCGCCCGGTGTCGAGCCCGGCGATGTCGCCGAGTGGGCAGCCGCAGCTGCATTCCTCGTCACGAGGCACGCTTTTGAGCTGGGTCGAGCGGCAAGGTTCTCGCGCGAGCTTGAAGTTCTCCACCTTCGACATGGGCCGTTGGAGCGAGGCTCGATTGGTGGCGTCGGGCGACGACTGGTTCGTGAACTGGGCAGACGTGCCTTCGGTCGTGCGATTGGACGGCGGGACGTTGGCGGCGCACTGGCTCCAGAAGAGTGGTACGGGAACGTATGCCTACGACGTCCGGCTCACCCACTCGTCCGACGGCGGGCGCAGCTGGGCAGCGCCGTTCACGCCCCACCATGACGGCACGCCGACCGAGCACGGGTTCGCCTCGCTGTTCCAGATGCCGGCTGGTGGACTCGGGGCGGTCTGGCTCGATGGACGGCAGACCGCTACCGCGGGTGCAGGTCATGCGGCCGGGCACGCCACGTCCGGTGGTGCGATGACCATCCGGTTCGCGACATACGACCGTGCGTGGACGCAGGTCGTCGATACGCCCATCGATGAACGCGTGTGCGACTGCTGTCCGACCACAGCGGCGATCACCAGCGAGGGACCAGTGGTGGCGTTCCGCAATCGCACGGAGGATGAAGTTCGCGACATCTTCGTGTCCCGATTGGAAGGCACGCGATGGACGGACCCGGTTGCCGTGCATGCCGACGGATGGAAGCTCGCCGCGTGCCCCGTGAACGGCCCCATGCTCAGCGCGCGCGGGCGTCAGGTGGTGCTGGCGTGGTTCACGGCTGTCGGCGATGTGGGGCACGTCTACGTCGCGTTCTCGAACGATGCCGGGCGAACCTTCGGCGAGCGCGTCCGCGTGGACGACGTCGCGTCTCAGGGGCGGGTGGACGTCGAGTTGCTGCCTGACGGGTCCGCTGCCGTGAGTTGGATCGAACTGGCCGGTGGGCGCGCGACGTTCATGGTGCGTCGCCTCTCGCCAAGGGGGACACGCAGCCTTCCGGTACAGGTGGCCGCCTTGGAGGGCTCGCGGACAAGTGGGTATCCGAGGATCGCGGCCTCGGGAGAAGCCTTGATGTTCGCGTGGACCGACACGGCGGGAGCGCGCACGACAGTACGGACGGCGATGGCCGCCCTTCAACTGGGGAACCCGGAATGATGAAGATGCTCAGCGTGTTTCTCGCCTCGTCAGCGATCCTTGGCGGGCTCGCGCCAATCGCGACATCGCGATCGGTGTCTGCCCCGCAGGTCGACGTGCTGCGAGTGCCGGACGGGGGCATACAGCCAGACGCGGTGGTCGACGCGGCAGGCGCGCTGCACCTCGTCTACCTGTCGGGGGCTCCTGGGGCCTCCGACGTCTACTACACGCACTCGCGGGATGGCGGCCGCACCTTCGCGCCGCGCGTCCGGGTCAACAGCCAACCGGGAAGCGCGATCGCCATGGGTACGATTCGGGGGGCCCAACTGGCCCTCGGACGCGATGGTCGCGTGCACGTGGTGTGGAACGGTACAGGCACGGCCGACCCGAAGCCGCCCGTCCGCGACGGTCAGAAGCCGGGAATGCCGCTGCTGTACGCCCACACCACGCGCAGCGGAAGTGCTTTTGAACCGCAGCGAAACTTGATGACTTCGACACGACACCTGGATGGCGGGAGTTCTGTCGCGGCTGACAGCGCGGGAAACGTGTTCGTCGCGTGGCATGGGAATGCGCTGGACGGACCGGAGGGTGAACAGGCGCGGCGCGTGTGGCTCGCGCGCTCCTCCGACGACGGCGGTACGTTCTCGCCTGAGGTCGCCATCTCCCCTGCCGAGACCGGGACCTGCGGGTGTTGCGGCTTGCGCATCGCGGCATCAGGCCACAACGTGCAGGTGCTCTACCGCGCAGCGACACAGATGGTTCACCGCGACATCCACGCGTTGCGCTCGTCAGATCGCGGTCGAACCTTCACGGCCGGTAAGGTCGACGAGTGGGAAATCGGCGCGTGTCCCATGTCGAGCATGGCGATTGTGCCAGGAGACACACCGATCTACGCCTGGGAACACGACGGGCAGGTCGCCTTCCGTGCGGAAGGCGACCGTGCGTTCGAACCAACCGCGGCCGACACGCAGGTCGCGACTGCCCGGCGGAAACATCCTCGTCTCGCCGTCGGCAAGGGGGGCGCCGTGCTCATGGCCTGGGCGACTGGCACGGGCTGGAACAAGGGGGGCGCGGTGGGCTGGCAGCTCTTCGCCGACGGCGCACCGCTCGGCGAAGTCCAGGCACGAGACGGTCTGCCCGTGTGGAGCTTCCCGGCGGTGGCGGCCGTCGGCGATCGGTTCGTGCTGCTCTACTGAGCGGCAGGCCGCCTGTCTGCGGCGCGCGTTCGGCAGCAACCGCCGGCGCGGCTGTACGGGTCCGGGGGCTCGATGCCCGCCGTCGGCTCGGGTTGCAACCTCGCCGAGTACCCTGCGCGAGAGATCGCCAGCAGAATGTCGCGCAGGTCGGCCTTGCCGGGTTCCTGTGTCACGACAACCTTGGCGGTATCGAGGTCCACGTGAACATCGAGGACTCCTGAGAGGCCTTCCAGTGCGCGCGTCACGTGCCGGACGCACGCGTCGCAAGACATACCGGCCACCTGCAAGAGGAGCGTGGCCGCCGATTCGTTGGCTGCGTAAGGGGTGCTCATGTCCGGGAAGACGCGCGGCCTGGGTGCGCATTACAGTGCGCCGCTGCGCGGTAGACCCGAGTGAGGCAACCGCACAGCTCATGCGTGGGAGGCCACCATGTACCCTGTCCTGTTCCGCATCGGCGGCTTCGAGATCACCAGCTTCGGCGTGCTGGTCGCCCTGGGAGTCCTTGTGGGGCTGTGGGTGCTGCAACGAGAGCTGCACCGGTCGCACCTGCCGCGTGAGGGGGTCGATGCCGCGCTCGTCGGTGTCATCGGCGGTCTGCTCGGCGCCAAGCTCCTGTGGACGCTCGAACATCTTGGCGAAGAGGCACTGTTCGACCTGCTCCTCAACCGAGGCGGCATGAGCTGGTTCGGCGGGTTCGCCGGCGGCCTTGCGGCAGGCCTGTCCTACCTGCGGTGGTGGAAGCTGCCCGTCATCAGCGTGCTCGCGGCCGCAACGCCGGCGCTCGCGATCGGTCACGCCATCGGGCGCATCGGATGCCTGCTGGTTGGTGATGACTATGGGACGCCGACGGACCTGCCCTGGGGCATTGCTTTTCCGGAAGGGCTGCCGCCAACAACGCTACCGGTGCATCCCACCCAGATCTACGAAGCGCTCGCGCTGATTCCGGTCGCGTGGCTGCTTCTGCGCTGGCGACGGCAGGGTCGTCCCGACCATGTCGTTCTTGGTCAGTACCTGCTGATGGTGGGCGCGGTGCGATTCGGCATCGAGTTCCTGCGGGTGAACGAACGCGTCATGGGTGGGCTCTCGGTCGCCCACCTCGCCTCCCTGGTCGCCATGTTCGTTGGCGCCGTCATTCTCTTGCGGCGCCGAGTCGCTGCCTCCTGACACTTTGGCGCTCGAGGCCTGTAATGTGCCCGGCGCCCGTCCGTCATCAGGTCCGTGTGAACGGAGGATCTGATGTACATGCTCAGCACAACCTTGAGGCGAACGGCACTGCCACTCGGTGCCGTCGCCCTCGTCCTGTCAACGGCCGCCTGCTCCACTCAGGCCCAATCGGCCCCACCCGCCCCTGAACCGCCGCACGTGAAGACCGTCGCGGCCGTCCGCCGGGACGTGCCGCTGGAGACGGTGTTCACCGGCCGTGTCGAGCCGATCCAGCGCGTCGAATTGCGAGCCCGGGTCGGTGGCGCACTCGAAGCCGTGCTGTTCAAAGAAGGTGCGCGCGTCAGCGCCGGCACGCCGCTCTTCCGGATCGATCAGCGCCCCTACGCGATCGCGCTGGCCCGCGCGCAGGCGGAACTGGCCAGCATCGAGGCACAGCTCGCACGCGCGCAGCAGGAACTCGCGCGCGCCGAGCGACTCGTCGCGCAGGACGCCGTCTCCGCAGAGGAAGTGGACCGTCGTCGTGGCGAGGCCGCGCAGCTCGGGGGGAGCGCGGACGCCGCGCGCGCCGCAGTGGCCGATGCCGCGCTGCAGCTCGAGTTCACGACGGTGCGCGCCCCCGTGTCCGGCACCATCGGCAAGCTCGACGTCACGGCTGGCAATCTGGTGACAGGCGGGCCCGGCACCGGCACGCGCCTGGCGCTCTTGCAGTCGCTCGACCCGATCTACGTGTACTTCGAACTCGATCCGACGACGGCCGCGCGCGCACGCCTCGTCGGCCAGCGCGCGTGGCAGGCGACGATAACTCCCTTCGAAGGCGGAGACCCGATCAGTGGCGCCATCGATTTCGTGGACCACGGCGTCGGCGCCCAGACCGGCACGCTCAAGGTCCGAGCACGCCTGCCTAATGCCAATGGGCGCCTGCTGCCCTCCTCGGTCGTGCGGGTCACCTTTCGGCACGGCAACGCCGAGCGTGCCACCGTAATTCCGGAGACCGCCATCGGCACGGATCAGGGACAACGCTTCGTGCTCGTCGCCAACGCCGCCGGGGTCGTCGAGTACCGCCCCATCGAGCTCGGTGCCAGGGTGCGCGAGTGGCGCGTGGTGGCAAACAGCGGCGTGCGGCCAGGCGAGCAGGTGCTCCTGCCGGGCCCTCCCATCCGGCCCGGGATGAAAGTCGTGCCCCAGCCGGAGGTGCTGCGATGAGCGTCTCCCGATTCTTCATCGACAGGCCGGTCGCGGCAGTGGTGCTGTCGGCCTTGATCGTCATTGCCGGTGGCCTCAGCCTCGGACGACTGCCGCTGACGGAGTACCCGCGGGTCACGCCGCCGACTGTGGTCGTGCGCGCCGCGTACCCGGGTGCCAACCCGGAGGCGATTGCCGACACCGTGGCGGCGCCGCTCGAACAGGCCATCAACGGCGTCGACGGCATGCTCTACATGGGCTCGCAGGCCGCCGGCGACGGCTCGTTGACCCTGAGCGTCACCTTCGACGCGCACGTCTCGCCCGAGATGGCGCAGGTCGAGGTGCAGAACCGCGTCTCGCGGGCGCTGCCGCGATTGCCGGTGGAGGTGCAGCGCCTGGGTGTCACGACCCAGAAGCTCTCGCTTGACATCCTCATGGTGGTGCACCTGGTGTCGCCCGGCGGTACCTACGATCCGCTGTATCTCTCCAACTTCGCCACGCGCCGCGTGAAGGACGCACTGGCGCGCGTGCCAGGCGTCGGCGACGTGCAGGTGTGGGGTGCGGGCGACTACAGCCTGCGCGTCTGGCTGGATCCCGATCGGATGGCGGCGCGGTCGCTGGCGACCAGCGACGTGGTGGGCGCCATCCGCGAGCAGAACGTCCAGGTCGCCGCTGGCGCCGTCGGCCAGCAGCCCTCCCCCACCAGCGCCTTCCAGCTCGCGGTCGACACCCGCGGCCGCCTCTCCTCGCCGGAGGAGTTCGAGCAGATCATCGTCCGCACCGACCCGGGCGGCGGCACGGTGCGCCTGCGTGACGTGGCGCGCGTGGAACTCGGGGCGAACCAGTACGCCCTGCGTGCCCTCATCGACAACCAGCCGGCGGCGGCGATCCAGATCCTGCAGGACCCGAGCGCCAGCGCCCTGGAGGTGTCGCAGCAGGTCCGCGACGTCATGCAGCACCTGGCGCGCGAGTTCCCGGCCGGCGTGCAGTACCGCATCGCGTACGACCCGACGCTGTTCGTCCGCGCGTCGATCCGCAACGTGGTCACCACGCTCCTCGAGGCCACGGTCCTCGTCGTGGCGGTGGTGCTGCTGTTCCTGCAGACGTGGCGTGCCTCCATCATCCCCGTCCTCGCCGTGCCGGTGTCGCTCGTCGGCACGTTCGCCGTCATGCACCTGCTCGGCTTCACGCTGAACACGCTGTCCCTCTTCGGCCTCGTCCTGTCCATCGGCATCGTCGTGGACGATGCCATCGTCGTCGTCGAGAACGTCGAGCGTCACCTGGCGCTCGGGCGGAGCCCGCGCGACGCGGCACTGCGTGCGATGGAGGAAGTGACCGGCCCGGTGATCGCCATCACGGCGGTGCTGGCCGCCGTCTTCATCCCGACCGCCATGCTCGCCGGGCTTACCGGCCAGTTCTACCGCCAGTTCGCGCTGACGATCGCCATCTCGACCGCGCTGTCGGCCATCAACTCGCTGACACTGTCGCCCGCCTTGTCGGCACTCCTGCTGCGGCCGCACGGAGAGGCTCGCGATCTGCTGTCGCGCGTCCTGGACCTCGTCGTCGGGCCGTTCACGCGCTGGTTCAACCGGCTCTTCGACCGCGGCGCCGCGTGGTACGTGGCCGGCGTGGGCCGTGCCATTCGCTACGCGGCCATGGTGGCGGTGGTGTACGGCGGGCTGCTCCTGCTGACGGGTGCCGCCTTCCGCAGCGTGCCGTCGGGATTCGTGCCGGCGCAGGACAAGTACTACCTGGTCGGCATCGCACAGCTGCCCAATGGCGCGTCGCTGGACCGCACGGAAGCCGTCGTCAGGCAGATGACGCAGATCGCGCTCGACCAGCCTGGCGTGGAGAGCGTCGTGGCGTTCCCCGGCCTGTCCATCAACGGCTTCGTGATGAACCCCAGTGCCGCGGTGATCTTCACCATGCTCGATCCGTTCGAGGCGCGCACCAGTGCGGATCTCGGTGCCGGTACCATCGCAGGTGCTCTCAACGGCAAGTTCGCATCGATTGGTGGTGCGATGGCGGCGATCTTTCCGCCGCCGCCAGTCCCCGGCCTCGGCGCCATCGGCGGCTTCAAGGTGCAGATCGAGGACCGCGGCGCGAAGGGGCCACGCGCCCTGTACGACGCCACGCAGGCGGTCCTCGCCGAGGCGAGGTCCTCACCGAAGCTCGCCGGCGTCTTCTCGGCTTACCAGGTCGACGTGCCGCGGCTGCGGCTGGACGTCGACCGCGAGCGCACCCGGCAGCTCGGCATTCCGCTCGACCACGTGCACGAGACACTGCAGGCCTACCTCGGCTCCGTCTACGTCAACGACTTCACACTGCTCGGTCGTCCCTACCAGGTCACCGTGCAAGCGGACGCCGCCTTCCGCTCGGACACCGAGGACATCGGTCGCCTGCAGCTGCAGGCACCCGATGGCGCGATGGTGCCGCTCGCCTCGGTGGTGACAACGCGGCCGGCGTCAGGCCCGGACCCGGTCTCCCGCTACAACGTGCACCCCTCGGCCGACATCAACGGCGGCCCGGCGCCGGGTATCAGTTCGGGAGAGGCCGTTGCCGAGATGACGC
>NZ_JALHPM010000248.1:0-7617 GCF_022842525.1 Luteitalea sp. | reverse complement strand
CAAGGAGTCCGCGGCGATGCTCGGGCACTTCGGCGTGTCCGACGAGGCCCTGCTCGACGTGCTCACCGGCGTCTACGCGCCGACGGGCAAGCTGCCGTTCGAGCTGCCGTCCTCGATGGAGGCCGTGCGCGCCCAGAAGGAAGACGTGCCGCACGACTCGAAGGACCCGCTGTACCCGTACGGCCACGGGATCACGTTCGCGGCGGGATCGGCGCGGCGGTAGGGGGGCGGCATTGCGCAATGCTGCGATGCCGCAATGCCGCAATGCGGGCATGCGGGCATGCGTCGTGTCGAGGACAGCGCCACTCTAAGGCGGCCCCGCGCAACTCGTTTTGAAACGAGTTGCGCCGTGGCACGCTGCTGCCATCAGCGGCGCGGCTTCTCCACCTGCACGTACCGTCCCGGTGCCATCGTCAGCTGCTGCGACGAGCCGTCGGGCCAGCGGATGGCGACGCCGATGTCGCCGCGGTGCTCGCCCAGCCCCACCAGCACTCGCGCGTCGGAGGCCGACAGGTAGCTGCCGTCGGTGCGCACGCGGAAGAGCCGTCCCGCGGCGGGACCGGCGTCGACGACGACCGTGGCGCCGACGGCGTAGTGATTCGGGCCTGGCTGGCGCAGGTCGAGGCCCAGCCACCCGTGGTCGGTCGCGGCGGTGTTGCGCAGGAGACGCAGCGGTCCGCCGTTGGCGCTGATCACCGCGTCGGGGCGACCGTCGTTGTCGAGGTCGCCGATGGCCAGGCCGCGGCTGACGGCCAGCGGCGCGAACGCCGGGCCCGCCGTGGCACCACGGACCTCCTCGAGACGCCAGCGCGTGCCCGTCGCGCCGCCAGACGTTGCAGATGCCGCCGCGCCGGTCGGGCCACCCGTCGCTGCGCCGCCACGCCGCAGCTCGCCGCGGAACAGCTGATTGCGCTGGCGATACGGCACCGCCTGCCCCCTCAGTTCCGGCACCAGCGTGACGGCGCCGTTGACCGCCAGCAGATCGGCCACCCCATCGCTATCGCCATCCAGCCAGCCCACGCCGAACCCGGTCATCGATGCCGTTGTCTGTGCCAGGCCGATGTCGGCGCGGCGATCGTCGAAACCGGCGCGCCCGTCGTTGGCATAGAGGACGAAGCCTTCCCCGGCGATGTTGGTCACGACGAGATCCTCGTCGCCATCGGCATCGGCATCGCCCGACGCGATCCCCATGCTGCCTTCGGGACGCCCGAGCGCGTTGAAGGCTGCCCCCGACAGCGGGCCGATGTCCTCGAAGCGACCGCCACCGAGATTGCGCCACAGCTGGTTCGGTGTCGCGTCGTTGGCAACGAAGATGTCGAGACGCCCGTCGAGATCGTAGTCGCCAATCGAGACCCCCAGGCCATTGCCGAACGCGCGCAGGATGCCTGCCGTCTCGGAGACGTCCTCGAACGTGCCGTCGCCGCGATTGCGGAACAGGCGATCCGGGACCGAGCGATAACGGTTCGGCGGACAGTAGTCGCGCGCCCCGGCCGGTTCGAAGCAGGGCCGGGTGGACGCTGCTGTGACGTCGAGGTAATTGGTCACGAACAGATCGAGGTCACCGTCGGCGTCGATGTCCACGAACGCGGCACTGGCACTCCAGCGCGGGTCGGCAACGCCGGCCCTGGCGGTGACGTCCTCGAAGCGGCCATCGCCCCGATTGCGATACAGGGCGTTCGGCCCATCCGCTGTCAGGTAGGCATCGACGAACCCGTCGCCGTCGTAGTCACCGACCGCCACGCCCATGCCGTCGCCGTGCGCACCGAAGCCCGCCTGGGCGGTGACGTCCACGAAGCGCCAGACGCGCGCGCCGGCGGCGTCGATGCGGAGATCGTTGCGGAAGAGCCGCGCCATCGGCTCGCGCGCGGCGGCCGACACACCCTCGGTCGACGCGACGGTCTCCCCGCCCTGCACCGCGATGATGTCGAGGTCGCCGTCGTTGTCGTAGTCGAGGAGCCCGACGCCCGCGCCGATGATTTCCTGGATGCGAAAGGCGCCACGGGCGCCATTGCGATGCACGAACGCGAGTTCCGCCGTCGCCGTGACGTCCTCGAACCACGGCGCCGGTCCCGCCTCCTGTCCACGCGGCGCCTCACCCAGGCCGACGCCCAGCCAGGCACCCGCGACGAGCAGCGGCAGCGCCAGCCGTACGCGCGCGACGCGCACGCTGCGATTACCGCGCGACCGCGTCATGGCCGCGCCTCCAGCTTGCGCAACTCCGCGTCGATGAAGGTGGCCATCCGCTCGTCACCGAGGCGGCGCGCCAGCGTCAGGGCCTCCGTGGCCGTCCGCAGCGCCTCGCCCCGTCGTCCGCGACGCAGGTAAGCGGTGGAGAGCGCGAAGAGGTAGCGCGGCGTCTCGGGTTGCCACGGCGCTCGCAGAGGCTCGAGCATGGCGATGGCCTCGTCGACACGGCCGTCGCGCATGGCGAGGCGCGCCAACCCGAAGCGCGCCTGGTGCGCATCCGGGGCGACCTCCAGGGCCATGCGATACGCATCGGCCGCCTCGGCGAACCGTCCCCGCGTCTCGAGCGCCGTGGCGCGCCCCTGCCACGCGGCGACGTCGCGCGGCGCCAGCGCCGTCGCCCGTTCGAACAGGCGGAGTGCCTCGTCCATCTGCTGCTGGTGCTCGAGCAGGACCACCGCGTACTGGCGATGCGCCTCAGCGACCTGACTGGCATCGTCGAGCGCCGCCCGATAGTGCTGCCGGGCCCGCGCGAGGTCGCCGGCGCGCCCGTACAGGGCGATGAGATTGAGATGCGCCAGTCCGCCCGTCTCGGGCCGGCCCAGCGCGGCCTCGTGCAGCCGGATGGCCTCGGTGGTGGCCTCCGTCGAGCGCTCCGCCGCGGCGGCGATCCCCCGCGTCAGCAAGGCGAAGGCATCGTCTCTCAGCGCGGCCACGCGGGCCTGCCATGGATCGTCCGGCCACGGGCCGCACGAGGGGCACCGCTGCTGCCGGGCGAGCGAGACCGAGGCCGCCGCCAGATCGCCCGCACGACGATGGAGTTGTGCGAGGGCGTAGTGGGCGGCGCCGAAGTCCGGTGAGAGCGTCACCGCCTTCTGCAGGGCCTCGCCCGCCGCGGCCGTGTCCCCTCGGCGCATGGCCAGCCGACCGAGGCCATGCCACGCAGCGGCGGCGAGGTCTGGCTGCGCCGAGAGTTTGCCGTACAAAGCCTGGGCGGCCTCGGCGGACGCGTCGTCGCCTTCCGCGAGCCGCGCATCGGCCAGGCGGAGCGTCACGAGGGACGTCGCGTCGCGCGCCAACGGCACGGCGCGGGCGAACTGCTGTGCCGCGGCGGCCGGCAACGCGCGCGCGGTGTCGGTGACGCCACCGAGATACCACCAGTCGACGTTGTCAGGAGCCAGCGCCTGCGCGCGCTGATAGACCAGCGCCGCGGTGTCGAACTGCTGCCAGGCCTGCAGCAGCATCGCGAGGGCGCCGGCGGCGTCGGCGTCCGACGGGCGGGCCTCGGCAGCTCGCACGGCGGCGGTGATGGCCGCGCGGGAGGCCTCGGGAAACGCGTCCACCGCGATGGTCGGTAACGGCGGCACAGCGGGCGCGGACGGCTGGGACCATGCGGGCCATGCGGGCCATGCGGGCCATGCGGACGGTGCGGCGGCGGACCGTCCGGATTGCACGGCTGCGGGCTGGGCGGCCACCCCGGCGGCAGGCACGGCCCCCAGCGTGACGGCCAGCAGGAGGCCCCACACTGCCCCGACCGACATCACCACCGGCCGACCGCGTGTTGGCACCCGGACCCTGGACATGAAAGGCGTTGCGTCTCGAGCCGTACGGTACCCGCCCGGACTCCCGGATCGCAAGCGCCGCGGCACTACAATGCCTGCTTGACCGACGTGAGCCGGAACGGTGCGAGTGTGAGTGCGAGTGTGAGAGTGAGCCAGTCCCTGCGAGGCCCGGGCCTCGCGTGCCTCCTGTTCGTCGCGGCGCCGCTGCTGGCAGGGGCGATACAGGCGCCTGCGCCCGTCCCACCGGCACCCGCGACGACCGGCACTACCGCGGCTCCCACGGCTGCCACTGCTCCCACAGCTCGCACTGCCGTCACGACGCCGCCCACCACGACGCCAGCGACACTCACACTCCGCCTGATCGTCGTCGCCTCCGAGGATGAAGCCCGACAGGTGATCGACCAGGTGACGCAGGGCGTGGACTTCGGCGCCCTGGCGGCGCGCGTCTCCCAGGACCCCACGCGCAGTCGCGGCGGGTTGCTCGGACCGACGTCGCTGGCGGCGCTGCGGCCAGAGCTGCGGCAGGCCCTGCAGGGGCTGACGGTCGGTCAGATGACGCGCCCGATTCGCATCCCCACAGGCTTTGCCGTGCTAAGTGTGGAGCCCGATGCCAGCGTGGCGTCGGAGGCGGGGGCGTCCGCATCGAGCCAGCCGGGTGGCGCAGGTGCGTCCTCGGTCGCCGCCGTCGGTGCGGTGCGCTATCTGTTCGACGTCTCCGGCTTCAACGACGCCACCGTCGTCATGCAGCGGCACCCCACCAAGCCGGCCGGATGGGACCTCGACCCGCTCGCCACGTGCACGGTGCGCACCGGTTCGCTGCTCGAAGCGCAGATCAATCTCCGCACCAACCTCGCCTCTCCGCAGTTGCTCGCCACCGGACGCCCGATGGACCTGGCGCAGGGGCACTTCACCCACGGGCAGTTGCTGGCCTACGAGGGACGGATGCGCGAGGCCATCGTGGCCTTGTCCGAGGCGTTGCGCATCGCGACGGCCAGCGTGCCGGCGATGCGGCTGCACATGGAAGAAGCCGTCGGCATCGCCTATCTGCACAAGGCGATGCACCTCGATGAGGCGACGCATGCGCCGGGCGATCGGTGCCTGCTGACGGTGACGCCCGGACCGTCGTTCGGTCCCTCCGAGGACGTCACCCACGCCATCGAACACTTCATGGCGTATCTGCGCGAGCGTCCCGACGACCTCGAGGTCCGCTGGCTCCTCAACGTCGCCCACATCGCGGCAGGCACGTGGCCCGGAGCCGTGCCGGCCGCATTCCGCATCGATCCGGGCGCCTTCGCGTCGGGTGAGGATATCGGCCGCTTCGTCGACGTTGCGCCGCAGAGCGGTCTGCGAGTGTTCGCCGCGGCAGGTGGCGTGATCGTCGACGATTTCGACAACGATGGGCGCTTCGACCTGATGACGTCGAGCATGGACAGCTGCGCGCCGCTGCAGTACTACCAGCGGTCCGAGCCGGGCACGTTCGTCAATCGCTCATCGGACGCCGGGCTCGACGCGCAGCGCGGCGGTCTGCAGATCGTGCCGACCGACTACGACAACGACGGCTGTCTCGACGTGCTCGTCCTGCGCGGCGGGTGGGAGTTGCCGCAGCGCAAGTCGCTGCTGCGCAACAGCTGTCAGGGCACGTTCACCGACGTGACCGCGGCCAGCGGCCTGGCCGTGCCTCCCCGCAGCACGCAGGCCGCCGCATGGGTGGACATCGACAACGACGGGCGCCTCGACCTCTTCATCGGCAACGAGGGAGGGCCCGCCCAGTTGTTCAGGAACCGCGGCGATGGCACCTTCGAGGACATCGCTGCGCAGGCGGGTGTCGGCAAGGCGTCGTTCAGCAAGGGCGTGGCGGCCGGCGACTTCGACAACGACGGATGGGCCGACCTGTACGTGTCCAATCGTGGCAGCGTGCCGAACTTCCTCTATCGGAACAACGGCAACGGCACGTTCACGGAGATGGCCGTCGCCGCTGGCGTCCCTGGGCCAGGCAGCGGTTTCGTCACGTGGTTCTTCGACTACGACAACGACGGCTGGCTCGACATCTTCGCGACGTCGTACTTCACGTCGCTCGAGGAAACGGCCCGCACGTACCTCGGTCTGCCCCACAACGCGACCACGCTCAAGCTTTACCGTAACAAGGGTGACGGCACCTTTGCCGACGTCACGCGCAACGTCGGCCTCGACAAGGTCTTCATGCCGATGGGCGCCAACGTCGGCGACGTCGACAACGACGGCTTCCTCGACATCTATCTCGGCACCGGCAGCCCGTCGTACGGCTCGCTCGCGCCAAGCGTGCTGCTGCGCAATCGCGCCGGCAAGGCGTTCGTCGACATCACGGCGTCCTCGGGCACCGGCGAGTGGCATCAGGGCCACGGCGTAGCCTTCGCCGATCTCGACAACGACGGCGATCAGGAGATCGTGTTCCAGGTCGGCGGCGCCACGCCCGGATCGGCGCACGCCATGCGCCTGTTCGACAATCCGGGGCACGGGCGGTCATGGCTGGGCATCAAGCTTGTCGGCACAAAGAGTAACCGTGCGGCCATCGGCGCGCGCCTCATGGTGACCGCACGCGCCGCGGACGGGACCACGCGCGTCGTGCATCGGCAGGTCGATGTCGGGGCCTCGTTCGGGGCGTCGCCGCTCCAGCAGCATGTCGGGCTCGGCGACAATGTGCGTCGCGTGGATGTCGAGGTCTGGTGGCCGGCCAGCGGCACGCGGCAGCGCTTCCGCGACGTCGACGCCAACCAGGTCATCGAGGTGAAGGAGTTCGACGAGCGCTACCGCCGCCTGCCCCGCCCGCGTGTCAGCCTGACCGGAGCGACCGCGCCATGACAGCCGCGCGCGAACTCGTGCTCGCGGGCGGCCGAGGCCGTGCGTGTCGCCAGTTCCTCGCGCGCGGGCTGCTGGCGGCCCTGCTGTTCGGCCTCGTGTCCACGCCTTGGGTGGCGACAGCACAGCCGCCGGTACCGTCGGGTCGGTCACCAGGGGAGCCCATGAGCCGACGCGCACCACCGACATCCACCCAGGAGGCCCAACGGCACCGCGTCACGGGGATGGTGCTGTCGGTCGACGTCACGCGCCGCACCGTTCTCGTCTCGCATGACGCCATCGAGGGCGTCATGGACGCCATGGCGATGGCGTTCGAGGCGAGTGAGCCGGGCGAGCTGGCGGGACTCACGCCGGGGATGACGGTGACCTTCACGCTTGTCATGGCAAAGGGTGGCGCACGGGCCGAAGCCATCACGGTCGTCCCCTACGACAGTGTGGAGCTCGATCCGATGGTGGCCCGTCGATTGGCGCTGCTCGAGGCGCTGACCGGCACCCCGAGGCCTGCACCGCTGGCCGTCGGCGACGTGGTTCCCGACGTCACCCTGACCGACCAGACGGGGGCCGTCGTGTCCCTGTCGACGTTGCGCGGGCAGGTGGTGGTGATGAACTTCGTCTACACGAGCTGCGCGCTGACGCAGTTCTGCTTCCGCGTCACCAACCATTTCGCCATCGTCGCGCGTCGCTTCGAAGCACGTCTCGGCCGCGACCTGACCATGGTCACGGTCACGTTCGACCCGGCGCGCGACACGGTCGACGTGCTGCGCTCGTACGCCAGCGTGTGGAACGCGGACGCGCGCACGTGGAAGTTCCTGACCGGAAGCGCCGACGACATCCGGCGCGTGTGCGACATGTTCGGCGTCACGTTCTTCCCGGACGAAGGGCTGATGAACCATTCGCTCCGCACCGTCGTCATAGATCGCACCGGCAGGGTTGCGGGCATGATCGAGGGCAACGAGTACACCGCCGCGCAGCTCGGCGATCTCGTCGCCGACGTGCTGACGCCGTCTCGCTGAGCGAGCGGCCGCGCGGCAGCGGG
>NZ_JALHPM010000247.1:0-7652 GCF_022842525.1 Luteitalea sp. | reverse complement strand
GGTGGATGCCCCGGCACGCGACGATGAACGGGCGCGAGCGCGGGCGGCGGTCCTGCAGGCGCGGGCGCGCGTCCGCGAGGCCGAGGCGATGCTCGCCAAGACGGTCGTGCGTGCGCCGATCGCCGGCACCATCCTCCATGTCGCCCGGCGGCCCGGCGAGAGCGTCTCGGTCGAAGGGCCTGACGGCGCGCATGTCGTGACCATCGCCGACCTGTCCGTGCTGCGCGTCCGCGCCGACGTCGACGAACGTGACGTGGCCCACCTGCGCACCGGCCAGTCGGCGTACGTCACCGCCGATGCGTACGGCACGCAGCGCTTCACCGGCCGTGTCATCCGCGTCAGCCAACTGCTCGGCCGCAAGAACATCCGCAGTGAGGAGCCCACCGAGAAGGTGGACACCAAGGTGCTCGAGACCCTCATCGAACTCGACCCTGGCCAGCGTCTGCCGATTGGCCTGCGCGTCGACGCCTACATCGCGCGCTGACCGGGGGGCATCGCCTGGGCGGCCGAGCTGGCCCCGCCCCTGCCGGCGTGGCCAGCCGGGCCATCGGAGACGGGGCTCGGGACGGACCGTCCGGGAGGCGGTGCTAGCATGGCGGTGGCTTTAAGGAGAGTGAATGCCGAGATCTGATGTACACCGGGTGTCTCCCGAGGGCGTGGCCAACGCGGCCGACGTTCTTGCGCGCGCCTTCCAGGACGACCCCCTTCAGAAGTACACGTTCCCGGATGAGGACGAACGGCGCCGCGTGTCGCCCGCGCACTTCCGCGCCGCGCTCGAGTACGGGCTGGCGTTCGGGATGGTCAACGCCGTCCCCGGGAGCGGCGCGATCGTCGCGCTGCCGCCGGGGCAGACCGAGGTCACGCTGGAGCGCGCCGAACAGGGGGGCCTGACCCGGTTGCCCGAGCTGATTGGTGCCGACGCGGCGGGCCGCTACCTGGGCGTCATGAGCGCCGCCGGACCGATGCACGGCCGACACGCCGCCATGCCGCACTGGTACGTGATGGTGCTGGGCGTGGACCCGGAGGCCCAGGGCACCGGTATCGGGCAGGCGCTGCTGTCGAGCGTGTTCGCGGAAGCCGATCCCACCCGACTGCCCGTGTATCTCGAGACGACCCAGCCGTCCAACATCGCGTTCTACGGACACATGGGCTTCGCCGTCGTCGAGCAGTTTCGCGACCCGGTCAGCGGCCTCGATGTGTGGGGCTTCCTGCGTCCGCCGCGCGAAGTGGTCGCCGTGGTCGAGCCGACACGTCGGCCCCGTCCCCGCCGCCGCTACCAGCCCAAGCGCTAGATCGACAGGGGGACTGCGGTGGCAGTTCCCCGTGCGGCTGGAACCTGTCCAACGACAGGGGTCGATGGAGGCAGAATGCCTCAGCGATGACGTGAGAAAGTCGGGCCGGAACGCTCACGAACGTCGCCGTGAACGCCGATTACGTCGGCAGTCATGACCCCGGCCGCTCCGGCGCCCCAGCCGTCACCCCCCAGCGATGTCGTCGCGCTGCTCCTCAAGGAGCAGATGGTGACCGAGGCGCATGTGCGCCACGCGACGCGGGTCCAGGCCAAGCTCGAGACCCCCCGCAGCCTGCTCACGGTCCTCCAGGATCTGAACATCGTCTCGTCGGAGCAGATCCGGCGCGCGGTGCGCGCCAACCCCCAGTCCATGCGGCTGGGCGACCTGCTGATCGACCTCGGCCACCTCCGCGAGTCGGATCTGCGCGCCGCGCTCGCGGCGCAACAGGCGGCCGGCGGCAAGAAGCGGCTCGGCGAGATTCTCGTCGAGAGCCGCGTCATGTCCGAGCACAAGCTCACCGAGGTGCTCGCCGACCTCTTCGGGCTGCCGCTCCTCGAGCCCCGCATCGGCGACATCGAGCGCGCGCTGCTCACGCGGATGAATCTGCGACGGGCGCAGGAGTGCGTGTTCATCCCGGTCTCGCAGGCGGGCGGGCGCGTCACCGTCGCCTTTGCCGACCCGCTCGACCCGCAACACAAGCTGGCGGCCGAGCAGATGTTCGGCGGCAACATCGTGGCGGCGATCGCGCGGCGGTCGCTCATCACCGAGGGACTGGCCGCCTTCGAGCGCGGTCTGCGCTCGACCGTCGGGCCGAGCGAACACACCGCCATGCAGGTGGTGGTCGACCTGGTGCGGGACGCGCTGGAATCCGGGACGAGCGACATCCACATCGAGCCGCTGCAGTCGGGCCTGCGGGTGCGGTTCCGCCTCGACGGCGTGATGATCGAGCACCGCAACATCGACCGCGAGCTCGGTGCGGCCGTCACCAGCCGCATCAAGGTGCTGGCCGGCGCCGACATCGCGGAGCGCCGTCGGCACCAGGACGGCCGCATCAAGTTCGAGGATCCGATCTCGGGTGCCACGGCGGACATCCGGGCCTCGTTCTACGTGACGATTCACGGCGAGAAGGTCGTCCTGCGCCTGCTCAATCGCAAGACCGAGCTGCTCAGCATCCAGGACATCGGGATGGGGCCGCGGATGCTCGATCGCTTCGTCGCCGATGCGCTCGAGGTCCCGACCGGCGTCGTCATCATCACCGGCCCGACCGGCTCTGGCAAGACGACCACGCTCTATGCCGCCGTCGATCACCTGAACACACCGGACACCTGCATCGTCACCGCCGAGGACCCGGTCGAGTACGTCGTCGACGGCATCGCCCAGTGCTCGATCAACGCCAAGATCAACCGGACGTTCGAGGAGACGCTGCGGCACATCGTGCGGCAGGACCCGGACATCATCGTGCTCGGCGAGATTCGCGACCGCTTCTCGGCCGACACGGCCATCCAGGCCGCGCTCACCGGTCACAAGGTGTTGACGACGTTCCATACCGAGGATGCCATCGGCGGCCTGCTGCGCCTGCTGAACATGAACATCGAGGCGTTCCTCATCTCGTCGACGGTGATCTCGGTGGTGGCCCAGCGGCTGATGCGGCGCGTGTGCACGCAGTGTGCCGAGCCCTGCGTCCCGACGGCGAACGAGCTCCGCCGACTGGCGGTCGGCCCGCAGGACCTGCGCGGCGCGACCTTCATGCTGGGCAAGGGGTGTCCGGCCTGTCGATACACGGGCTACCGCGGCCGCATCGCCGTCTTCGAACTGCTCGTGCTCAACGAACTGGTCAAGGACGCCATCCTCAACCGGCGCACCTCCTACGAGATTCGCCGCATCAGCGTCGAGACGTCCGGGCTCGTCGCGCTCATCGAGGACGGGCTCTACAAGGCCTCGTACGGGCTGACCTCCATCCAGGAACTCCTGCGGCATCTGCCGCGTGTCGTCAAGCCGCGGCCGGTGGACGAGATCCGCCGCCTGCTCGGGAGCCTTTCGTGATTCAGTCGCGGTCCCTGATCGATGTCCTCGGCGACGAGCTCGCCCGCAACGACCTCCAGTTGCCGGTCTACCCGGGTATCGCCGCCCGTGTGCAGGCGCTGGCGGCCTCCGGCAATGCCAACGCCGAGCAGTTCGAGCGTGTGCTGTCCCACGATCCGGCGATCGCCTCGCAGGTGCTGCGCGTGGCCAACTCGGCCTTCTACTCCGGGTTGAGCTCGGTGGCGACCATCCGCGCCGCGGTGCTCCGCCTCGGCCTGGACCAGCTCATCTCGCTGGCGGTCGCCTGTTCGCAGAAGGGGCAGTTCGTCGCGCACGACCCGCAGATCAATCGCCTGATGACGCAGTTGTGGCAGCACTCGGTGGCTGTCGCCTTCGGGTCGCGCTGGCTGGCCGAGCGCGCGGGCTACCGCGGGCTGGCCGGGGAGTGCTTCATGGCCGGCCTGTTCCACGACATCGGCAAGCTGCTGATTCTCAAGGTCCTCGACGACCTGCGGCGGCGTGGCGAGTGGACGTCGGACCTGCCGCCGTCGCTCGTGCAGGAACTGCTGGCCTCGCTGCACGCCGAGCAGGGGGCCCGTCTCATCAAGCAGTGGAACCTGTCGCCGATGTACGCCGACATCGCGCGCAGCCACAACGACCCGCACTCCGAGGACATCAACCCGGTGCACCTCATCGTGCGTCTCGTGAACACGGCGTGCACGAAACTCGGCGTCAACCTCTACAAGCAGGAGGGGCTCGTGCTGGCCGCGTCGGCCGAGGCGGCGGCGCTCGGGCTGAAGGAAGTGGTCATCGCCGAACTGGAGATCGTGCTCGAGGACGGCATCGCCTCGCTCGCCGCCTGACACGCCACGTCCGAGCGACACGTGTAGCGCTCTGGTGCGCGCCACCTCGGCCTGGAACGACGTCGTGCACGTCGGCGCTCCACACCGCGTCGGCACCAGCGTTGCAGGCGATGGCGCATGCAGCCACCACGCCCCCACGGACAGCCGCCCGCGATCGTCATCGGTGCGGACACACGGCACGCCTCGGCGCGACATCCCCTGGCCCCGGTGGACAGCGGCGTCGAGAGCAGCGCCGGCGGTCCCGTGCCGCTCGTCGGGACCCGCGACCCGCGCCTCGTGCGCGCGTGGGCGTCGCATCATGGTGCCGAGCCGGCGACCGGGGAGGCGACGGCATCGGGCCCGGCCACGGTGTCGGTCAACGATCTGGGCTCGGGGCTTCGCTTCAATTTCCCGGGCGCGTCCCGCTTCCGCGATGTGACGTGGGATGAATGGCTCGCCCACTTCGAGACCGCGCAGCTGGTGTTCGTCTTCGAGAGGACGGCCTCTGCCGACGACACGTCGTCGCCGCGTGTCGGCGGAGCGCTCTATCGGGTCGTGACGGCAGCCGACTGGAGTGACCGTCCGCTCGCGACGCTGGCCGAGGACCACTCGGCCTGAGGCCGCCCCACGCGGTCAGACCAGCCAGGCGTACAGCACCGCGGCGATCCACACCGCGAGCACGACGGGGAGGGCGGCCGCGGCCAGCAGCGTCAGCCCGATGCCCCACACGAACCACGCGTCGAAGCGGGTGTGCGGCACCCCGGGGCGGGCGTGACGCTCCAGCAGCGCCATGTTCCAGGTGTTGGCCTTCCAGAAGATGTCGGCGACGTTCCCGAGCCCCGGCACGATGCCGAGCAGCGCGTCGATCACGGCGTTGATCAGCATGCGCACCTGCACGAGCTTGGGCACGCCCATCCGATACGCCTGCACCAGCAACAGCATGCCGAAGGCCGGGCTGCTGAGGTCGCCGATGCCGGGGACCAGTCCGACGATCACGTCCCAGCCGAAGCGGACGTTCGTGCCCGGAATCCTGAACGCCTGATCGAGCAGCCAACTCCACCGCCTGAGGCGTTCGAGGTGCGGATCGGTGCCGGCAGGTCCGGCTGTCGGCGGCATGGCGACGAGTGTACCCGCGGCGCACCCCGCCCACGGAGCCGCACAACCAACTCAGCGACAGAATCGTCGTGTCCATTTCGATGGGTCGTGCATGAACTACCGCACGCAAACCCGACGCCGCTGCACACGAGCGCAAAGTGTCTGCCAATAAAACGTGTGTAGTGTCTTTGGCAGCAAACTTGTAATCCCCTCTGCTGCGGCCTTGTCGCACCCTCGGGGCGTCAGCCCCCTCCCACAATCCATGCGCCTTGCACGGGCCCGCGGTCATCCTGCGTGTCCTGCTCTGGAGAGCACCGTGTCTTTACACGCGATCCGTTTTCTCGTCGTGGCCGCGCTGGCGGCCTCCTCCTCGCCCGTCATCGCCCAGCAGAGCTGGTACGTGGCGCCAGGAGGGACTGGCGATGGCACCTCGCCGACGGCGCCGTTGTCGCGCATCCAGTTGGCGCTGCAGGCGGCGCAACCGGGTGACACCGTGCTGGTCGCCCCCGGCACCTACCCCGAGCTGATCAGCACGGTACGCGCCGGCAGCCCCGGCCTTCCGATCAGTGTCACGGCGTCAGGCGCACGCGGCAGCGCCGTCGTCAGTCGGCCCGGACAGGTGCTGCAGGTCTCGCATCCCGACCACGTGTTCGACGGCCTCGTCTTCGACGGGCAGTACGCCGCCACCGACGCCGTGCGCATCGGGAGCGGTGGCCATCGCCTCGCGCTGCGCCGCGCCGAGATTCGACGAAGCGGCCGCGACTGCGTCGACATGGGCGCACCGGAAGGCGTGCTGTTCGAGCAGTCGGTGATTCACCACTGCCTCTGGTGGGACGGGGCCACCCGCCGGGACGCCCACGGCATCGTCGCCGGGGCCGTGCGCGGCCTCACCATCCGCGGTGTCGAGATTCACACGTTCTCCGGCGATGCGGTGCAACTCGATCCCGGTCGCAGCCTCCCGGGATGGGACGACGTGCTGATCGACGGATCGACGTTCTGGCTCGCCCCGCTGCCGGCGCCGGCCAACGGGTTCGCCGCCGGGGTCGTGCCCGGCGAGAACGGCCTCGACACCAAGACCAACGGCGCCGCACCGCGCGCGTCGATCGTCATCCGTGACACCGTGGCGCACGGCTTCCGCGGCGGACTCATCGCCAACATGGCCGCGTTCAACATCAAGGAGCAGGTCGAGGCCACGCTCGACGGCGTGACGGTCAGCGACTCGGAGATCGCCTTCCGCCTGCGCGGTCCCGGCGGCAACGGCGGGGCCTGGGTGCATCTGCGCAACGCGGTCGTCCACGACGTGCTGACGGGCATCCGCTACGAGGACGCCATCGAGCAGGTCGAGGTGTCGCATGTCACGTTCGGCGGCGGCGTCTCGCGCATCTTCCAGGCGGCCAACGCGTCGTGGGGAGGCGTGGACGTGCGCAACACCCTCGTGCTCGGCTCGTCGCTGCCGAAGGAAGCGCCGACCTCAGGGCAGAACCTCGCCGTCGGCACCGCCGCCTTCGTCGCCGCCGCGACCCACGACTATCGATTGGCCGCGGGCACGCCGGCCATCGACGGTGGTGTCGTGCTGGCGGAGATTCCGCTGGACCGCGCCGGCCTGCCGCGCGTGCAGGGCGCGGCGCCCGACATCGGTGCCTACGAGTACGCGGCGTCCATCGAACCGCCGCCCCCACAGCCGAGTGGCCCCGCGCTGACGGCCACGCTTTCACCGACCGACCCCACCAACGGCGTCCGCCTCGCGTGGACCAACGTCGCCGGCGAGAGCGGGTACGAGATCGAGCGCGCCCCTGCCGGCGGGGGATTCGCCCGCGTCGCGACCCGCCCGGCGGACAAGGCCACCTGGAGCGACAGTCGGCTGACCAGCGGCAGCACGTACCGGTATCGCGTGCGCGCGCTGGTGGGCACCGCGCCAGGCCCCTGGGGCAACGACGTGAGCCTCACGCTGGCACCGGAGGGCGGCGTGCCGCCGGCGCCGACCGCGCTGGCCGCCCGCCTCAGCAGCACCGCGCCGACGACGACGGTGCTCCTGACCTGGCAGGACACGTCGCTGAACGAAGACGGGTTCTACGTCGAGCGCTCGACCGATGGCGTGGCCTACACCCGCATCGCCACCCGGGCGGTCAACGCGAAGACCTACACGAGTGGCAGTCTCACGAGCGGCACGACCTACTGGTACCGTGTCCGCGCCTTCAACAGCACAGGTGAGGGGGCGGTCTCCGCGGCGGTCTCCATCACGACGCAGTAACAGGAACCGGGCGCGCGGGCGTCGTGTCTATACTGAGAAGGTGACACGTGGCTGCCGGGTCCTGTCGGGCGTGACGCTGCTGCTGGCGCTGATCGGGCTGCCGATCGCGGCGGTGGCGTGCGAACTCGCGTGCCCCGAGGCCCTGCCGGC
>NZ_JALHPM010000246.1:0-7671 GCF_022842525.1 Luteitalea sp. | reverse complement strand
ACCAGGCCGTCGCCGTAGGTGCCGCGAATCGAAACGCCGGACGTCCCGGTGACGAGCATGCCGTCGAGCGCCAGGCCGTGGCGCTCGACCGGCCCGGCGAGACCCACAGTGCGCAGCAGCGCGACCCCGCCCGGATTCAGCGTGTCGCCGCACAGCTTGGGGCGAGGGAAGGCATCACGATCGAGCAGCACGACCCGGGCCCCGCCGCGCGCCAGCATGGTCGCGGCAAACGCCCCCGCCGGCCCGCCACCGACGACGACCACGTCGGTGGTCAATGGGCCCGTCCCAGCACGACCGCGCTGTTCTTCGAGCCGAACCCGAGGCAGTTGCACAGTGCCGCCTCCACCTCCACCGCGCGTCCCGTATTGGGGAGCACGTCCATGTCACACGCCGGGTCGAGCTGCGTCACGTTGATCGTCGGGGCCAGGAAGGCCCGGTCCAGCCCCAACGCCGTCGTCACGATGCCGCAGGCACCACTGGCCCCCTGGGGATGCCCGACCATCGACTTGGTCGACGAGCCACACATCCGATCGGCCTGCGCCCCGAAGACGGCGCGCACGCTGCGAATCTCGATGGCGTCGTTGAGCTGCGTGGACGTCCCGTGGAAGTTGACGTAGCCGATCTCCTCGGGTGCGCGCCCGGCACGGTCGAGGGCCATGCGCATGGCGCGGATGATCTGCTGACCCTCGGGGTCCATCTGCACACGATGATAGGCGTCGCAGGTCGAGCCGTAGCCGTCGATGGTCGCGTACACATGCGCGCCGCGAGCGCGGGCGCGATCCTCCCGCTCGAGCACGTACATCCAGGCGCCCTCCCCCAGGACGAACCCGTCCCGCGTCGAGTCGAACGGACGCGACGCCGTGGCAGGAGTGTCGTTGAACGCGGTGGAGACGACGCGCATGCGCGAGAAGCCGTAGATCATGCCCGGCGTCACGCACGCGTCGACGCCGCCGCACAGCAGCACGTCGGCCTCGCCGCTGCGCAGCAGGCCGAGCGCGTACCCGGTGGCATCGGTGGAACTCGTGCAGCCGGTGGACAACACGTGGCTGATGCCGTGCAACTGCAGGGCGATCGAGATCTCGCTCGACAGCATGCCGCAGATGGAGATGGGGATGGCGTAGGGCGTGACCCGCTTCAGGCCATCGGTGAAGAACTCGCGGTACTGCTTCTCGCCGAGTTCGATGCCCCCACCACCGGTGCCGATGATCACGCCCGCGCCGGGCTCGCCGCGGCGCAAGCCGGCGTCGTGCCACGCCTCGCGCGCCGCGATGACCCCGGCCAGCGACGCGCGCGAATACCGCTTCGCGTCCGCGCGTTCACGCAGGATGTCGTCCCCGTCCTGGCTGTCGAGCGAGGGGTGGGCGTCGAGCCGCGGCGCCTGGGCGATCGACAACGGGGGCAGCGGTGCGGCGACCTGACACGCATACGGCGCCGGATCGAAGTCGTCGATCCGCCGTGTGGCGCTGCGGCCCTGTCGCACATGCTCCCAGAAGCATTCGCGTCCGACGCCGTACGGCGACGCCACGCCGATGCCCGAGATGGCAATGCGGGAAGAAGACCGCATGGGCGGCACTATACTATGCGCCCGTTGACCCGACTCGTGGCTCCGCTTCATGGCACTTCGACGCTCGTGCGCGCCCTGCAGGTCGTGGGTGCGGTGCTGTTCGTGGTCTCGCTGGCCACCGGTGGCAAGGCGTACTTCCAGGCCTTCGACGCGACCGCGCCGGCCGGCTCGCCCCTCTGGGCCCCGCTGGCCATCGACGTCGCCCTCTTCTCCGCCTTCGCCCTGCATCACAGCGTGCTGGCTCGGACGCGCCTGAAGCAGTGGATCCATCAGCGCGTCGGCATCGACGCCGAGCGGGCGCTCTACGTCATCCTCGCCAGCACGCTGTTCCTGGCGTGCACACAGCTCTGGCAGCCGCTGCCGGGCACGTGGTACGCCCTGACCGGCGTGTGGTGGTGGGTGGGGGCGGCGGTGCAGGCCGCAGGCGTGCTCGTCACCCTGCTCGCGGCGCGCACGCTCAGCTTGCGCGAACTGATGGGGCTGGATCCCTCGAGGCAGGCGGCGCCGCAGCACGAGCCTCCCACGCTCGAGACGCGGGGGCTGTACACGGTGGTGCGACACCCGATCTACTTCGGGTGGGTGCTCTTCGTCGCCGGCGCGCCCCTGATGACGCACACCCGCCTGCTCTTCGCCGCGGTCAGCGTGGCCTACCTCGTGATCGCGATTCCTCTCGAGGAGCGCAGTCTGATGGCCAATTTCGGCGACCCCTACCTGGCGTATCGGCGACGCGTGCGCTGGCGGATGGTTCCCGGGATCTATTGAGGGTAGGGACCGCTCTCCGAGCGGTCGGTCACCACCCGGGCGTCGGCGACGGCCGGCTCGGAGAGCCGGCCCTACCCATGGATCGTGCGGAGGGCGTCCAGGTGGTGCTGCGCGTGCCCGGTCACCATCCACGCCAACGCCCGCACCGTCATGCGCTGGCCGTTGGCCACGCCGCTGCGATCGGCCACGTCGTCGGGCAGCGACGTGACCAGCGCGAGGCTCGCGGCGCGTACGGCGGCCAGCTCGTCGAGGACCGCCGACAGCGTCGGCGGTGTGCGACTCGCGTCACGCACCCACGCATCCTGGTCGAATCCGGGCAACGGTGACGACTCACCGCGCGCGAACCACAGCAGGCGAAACGCGAAGACGCGCTCGGTATCGACCACGTGCGCCAGCATCTCGACGACCGACCACTTGCCCGCCGCCATCGGCAGCGCCGCGGCGCCATCGTCCATCGCGGAAAGCGCGGCACGGTACTCCGACGGTTGGGCCTGCAAGCGTGCGAGCAGGGCCCCATCGGGCACGCGCCTGATGTAGCCCGCATAGTAGGCACCGTACTCATCTGCCCCGGGACGCATGGCCAGCATCGGCCGATGATAGCGCGGTGCCCGCGTGCCCCGGCTGATAGACTGCCATTCGGGACGGCAGGGATCGAATCGCGCCCGGCGCGGTCCCGTCGTCGCGCGCCCCGGGTGAATGCCCGGGCACCGTCGGACAGACGCACCCGCCCGTGCGTCAAACGATTCGGGCACCTGGCACTCGGGCCAACGCCCCGCACTCTGGAGAAGACGATTCGTGGCTGATGCCGCCGCCCAGGATCCCCCGCTCCCCGCCCGCCTTCCGGTCCTTCCGCTGCGGAGCACGGTCGTGTTTCCCCTGACCGTCCAGCCGCTGGCCGTCAACCGGGCCGTGTCGGTCGATGCCGTCAATCGCGCCCTGGCCGGCGACCGGATGCTCGTCCTCGTCATGCAGGTCGGCGATGCCGAGGATCCACAGCCCAGTCAGCTCCGCAAGGTGGGCACCGTCGCCGTCATCCGCCAGATGGCCAAGGGCGCGATGGGGCTCCAGATTCTCGTCGAAGGCGTGGCCCGCGTGCGTCTGGACGACGTGACGCGAGACGGCAACGTGATGGATGCCGGCATCGTGGCGGCACCGGAGCCGGACACGACCGGCCTCGAGATCGACGCCTATCTCCGGTCACTGCGTGACCTCGTCGAGAAGGCGTTCTCGCTGGCGACGGGACTGTCGCCGGACCTCCGGTCGATCGTCTCGGGCATCGACGAGCCCCTGCGGCTCGTGTACCTGCTCGCGACCCTGATCGACATGAAGCCGGAAGACAAGCAGCTGCTCCTCGAGCAGGACGATCTGCGGGTCAAGCTGAGCGCGATCACGGCGGCCCTGCGCCGCGAGGTCGAGCTGCTCGAACTGAAGGGCAAGATCGAGTCGCAGGCCCAGCAGGAGATGAGCGACGCGCAGCGGCAGTACTACCTGCGGCAGCAGCTCAAGGCCATCCAGACCGAGCTCGGCGAGGAAGAGGGGCAGGAGATCGCCGAGTTGCGCAAGCGGCTCGACGAGGCGCGGCTGCCCGACGCGGTGCTGAAGCCGGCCCTGCGCGAGGTCGATCGCCTCGAGCGCATGTCGCAGGCCTCGCCCGAGTACCAGATGCTGCGCACGTACCTCGACTGGCTGCTCGAGGTGCCATGGAGCGTGACCACGCCGGATCGGCTCGACCCGCGCGCGGCCCGCGTCGTCCTCGACGAGGACCACTACGACCTCGACAAGATCAAGGACCGCATCGTCGAGTACCTCGCGGTGCGCAAGCTGAAGAACGACATGAAGGGCCCGATCCTGTGCTTCGCGGGGCCTCCCGGCGTGGGCAAGACCTCCCTCGGACAGTCGATCGCGCGCGCGATGAACCGCAAGTTCGTCCGCATCTCGCTCGGCGGCGTCCGCGACGAGGCCGAGATCCGCGGGCACCGACGCACGTACATCGGCTCGATGCCCGGACGGCTCGTGCAGGCCCTGAAGCAGGCCGGCTCGATGAACCCGGTGTTCATGCTCGACGAAATCGACAAGCTGCAGGCGGGCGGATTCTCGGGCGATCCGGCCTCGGCGATGCTCGAGGTGCTCGACCCGGCGCAGAACCACACGTTCCGCGACCACTACCTCGAGGTGCCGGTCGATCTGTCCAAGGTGCTGTTCATCGCGACCGCGAACAACCTCGGCACGGTGCATCCGGCCCTGCTCGACCGCATGGAGATCATCACGCTCAGCGGCTACACCGAGGAAGACAAGGCCCACATCGCGCGGCGCTACCTGATTCCGCGTCAGATGAAGGAACACGGTCTGCCCGCCGATGGCCTCGAGCTGACCGATGGCGCACTGAGCCGCGTGGTGCGCGAGTACACCCGCGAAGCCGGCGTTCGCGGCCTCGAACGCCAGGTCGGCACCATCGCGCGCAAACTGGCCGCCCGTGTCGCCGGCGTCGACACGACGTGGCGCGACCGCGAGCCCGAGGGCGCCGTGGCCACCGTGGACATGCCCATCCCCGGCCAGCCGGGCGACGGGCCTCCGCCGCCGTCGCTGCCACCGGGGCCCGACCCGGACGCCATCCCGATCGACGATCCGGACCCGCGCGCCATTCCGGGCATCCCTCATCCCGACGAGGCGCCGGAGGGCGATCCGCCGCCCGCCGACGATCCCGATCGCGACGGTCCCGAAGCGCCGATCGGCGACCCGCGGTCGCATCCCGACCTGCCCGTGATGACCACCGTCACGCTCGAGGCCCCGTTCAAGGTCGATGCGCCGGACGTGCCCGACTACCTCGGGCCACCGAAGATCAAGAACGACGCGCCCTTCCGGCTGTCGCGGCCCGGTGTGGTCACCGGCCTGGCCTGGACCGAGACCGGCGGCGACGTGCTGTACGTCGAAGCCACGCTCCTGCCTGGCGGCAAGGGTCAGCTGGTGCTGACTGGACAGCTCGGGAGCGTGATGCAGGAGTCGGCACGCGCCGCGCTGAGCCATGTGCGTTCGCGCGCCGACGTGCTGGGTATCCCGGACACCCTGTTCGGCACCCACGACCTGCATCTGCACGTCCCCGCGGGGGCGATCCCCAAGGATGGCCCCTCGGCCGGCGTCACCATGGCCACGGCCATCCTGTCGGCGGCGCGCAAGACGCCGGTGAAGCCGGACGTCGCCATGACGGGCGAGATCACGCTCAGCGGGCTCGTGCTGCCGGTGGGCGGGATCAAGGAAAAGGCGCTGGCCGCTCGTCGGCAGGGCGTCAAGACGATGATCCTGCCGGCACAGAACGAGGACGACCTCGACGAGTTGTCGCCCGAGGCGCGCAAGGACATGACGTTCCGTCCCGTGTCCACCTTCGAGCAGGTCGTGGAGGTGGCGCTCGGCGCGTGGGTGCCCGAGCCGGCGGTGGAGGCAGCGGCCCTGCCCACGGCCGCACCCGCCGTCGCCGGCTGACCGTGGCGATCGCGTTCTGCATTTCCGGACACGGGTTCGGACACGCCAGCCGGCAGGTCGAGGTCATCAACGCGTTCGGCGCGCTGCGGCCCGATCAGCCGATCCACGTCTTCACGCGCGCGTCGCGCTGGCTCCTGGACCGGACGCTCCGGGTGCCCGTGACGATCGTCGAGCAACCGGTCGACTCGGGTGCGATCCAGCGCGACAGCCTGATGCTCGACATCCCGGCGACGCTCGACGCCGCGGCCCGATTCGAGGCGCAGGCCGACCACGCGGCCGCAGTGCTGGCCGAGGAGTTCCGGCAGCGGCACGTCGAGGTCGTTGTGTGCGACGTCCCTCCCATGCCCTGCACGGCGGCGCATCTCGCAGGCGTGCCAGCCGTGGCCCTGGCCAACTTCACGTGGGACTGGATCTACGAAGACTTCACGGCGGATCACCCCGGCTTCGAGGATCTCCCGGCCCGGCTCGGGGCCCGCTATGCGCAGGCCGCCGCGGCGTGGCGCCTGCCGATGCACGGCGGATTCGGCACGTTCCACACGGTGCTGGACTTTCCGTGGATCGCGCGTCGTGCGCAGCGAGACCCCGCGGAGGTCCGACGCCAGATCGGCGCCACCGACGATCGGCCGCTGGTGCTGATCTCCTTTGGCGGGTATGGAGTGGCCGGCCTGGCGCTGACGCATCACACCGGGGCCCCCTACCGTCTCGTGCTGTCGGCCGGCGCCGACCAGGGCCCCATCGCCCTGCCGCCTGATACGCTTCACCTCGATCGCGACAGCCTGACGGCTGCTGGCCTCCGCTACGAGGACATCGTCGCCGCCTGCGACGTCGTGGTCTCGAAACCCGGCTACGGCATCGTCTCGGAGTGCGTCGCCAACAACACGGCCTTGCTCTACACCGACCGCGGACGGTTCCGCGAGTATCCGGTGATGGTGGAGGCGATGCCGGCGGTGCTGCGCTGCCGCTTTCTGGCCAACGAGGCGTTGACCACGGCGCGGTGGGATGACGATGTCGCCGCGCTGCTCGCGCAGCCGCAGCCAGACGCGCGCCCGTTGGTGAATGGGGCGGACGTCGCCGCGGGCATGCTCAGCGCGATGACGTGACGCAGGCGGCCCCGTCATCGCGAATGCGGCGATGCCGGGAATGCCGCGATGCCGGAAGGGCGAAGAGGCTGAAGGACTGAATCACGAAGGTCGAAACGCGAAGGGCGCTGTGGTGAGGCGCCCTTCGTCGTCAGTCCTTGACGCAGGTCACCAGGGACCAGATGCGCGGGATGTTGACCTTCTCGATCGAGATGGGGTGCAGGTTGGCCTGGGCGAGGAACGCCGGCAGGTCGAGGTCCGACTTGAAGCCGATGTGGACGGTGAGCGGCGAGATCATCCGCTCGGCCTTCGACAACAGCTTGTTGGGGCTGAGGAAGTGGTTCAGGAAGATGATGCGGCCGCCGGGCTTGCAGACGCGGCGCATCTCGCGCGCGACCTTGACCGGATCGGGGACGACGCTGATCAGGTACGGGGCGTACACGATGTCGAACGTGTTGTCCTCGAACTTGAGGTCCTGCGCGTCCATCTGGAGCAGACGGACGTTCTTCGTCTCCTTGCGGGCGACGCGCTCACGCGCCTTCTCGAGCATCCCGGCCGAGAAATCGATCCCGGTGATCTCGGTATTGCTGGGATACATCGAGCAGTTGATGCCCGTGCCGACGCCGACTTCGAGGATCTTGTCGCCGGGGTGGATCTGCATGCGCTGGAGGGCCTGCACGCGACCGGGGTGGAGCGTCGGTCCGAACGTGAGGTCGTAGACGCTGGCGAGCTTCTCGTAGACGCCCTCGACGAAGTCGTTCTCGACGGCGGTGACCGACAGGGCGCGAG
>NZ_JALHPM010000245.1:0-7680 GCF_022842525.1 Luteitalea sp. | reverse complement strand
CCGTCGCCGACAGCGTCACCGACCCGGCCGGCGCCCGCTGCGCCCGCTGTCGCCGACCCGGTGGCCGACCCGGTGGCGCTGCAGGCGGCCATCGACACGCTCGGGAAGCTCGACAACAAGACCCGCGTCGAGGCCTCGGCCACCGTGCGCCGCGCTCCGGCGGCGGTTGTCGTCCCCTTGCTCGTCGAGGCGGCGAAACGCCATGTCGACGGCTACGTTCGCTTCCGCGCGCTGGTGCTGCTGTCGGGATTCAACGACCCGAAGACGACGCCGGTCTTCCTCGAGGCGCTCACCGACGAGAACGACCGCCTCAGGGAAGTCGCTTACGCCTACGTCGAAGAGCATCCGTCTCCGACCCTGGTGCCGCGTCTGCTCGAGGCCCTCGAACGCGAGCAGGCCGAGTTCGTCCGCCCGGCCCTCGTCCGCGCCATCGCGGCGCACGGCAGCGACGCGAAGGTCCAGGCCGTCCTGAAGCGCGAGGTCATGCGCGGCGTCGACTTCTTCCGCGCCGCGGTCATCGAAGCGCTGGGTGTCCACAAGGCCGCCTACGCCCTCGACGAGATCGCGACGATTGCGCTGCTCGAGGGCCCGCTCCAGGACGATGCGGTGCGTGCGATCGGGCAGATCGGCGACAAGCGGGGGCTTCCGACGCTCGTGGCCGTGCAGCGCTCCGGCTCGCGGGAACTGCAGCCCACCGTCGCCGCCGCCATCTGCGGACTCGGCAGCAACTGCGACGGGCACGCCCGGTTCGTGCGCGAGTCGCTCGACTTCGCCGCGCACACGCTCGGCTACCAGGAGCTGGCGCGGGCGTCGGCCACCGCGCTGGCGGACCTGTCGGCCATCGGCCGGACCGAGGCGCTGCCGGCGCTCTTCGCCCTCGGCATGCCGTCCAACGACCCGGTGCGCGCGCCCATCGCCCTGGCCACGGGCCAGGCCGTGATGCGCAACCCGGGCCAACTGCTGGCGATCGTGCCCGGCCTGCCCCGGCAGGACGCGACGCTGCTCCTGCGCGACGCCTTCGATATGCTCGAAGAGGACTACGCCGAGGAGCGGTTCTTCGCCACCATCCGCCGCAACTACTGGGAAGCCGCGCCGGAGGCGCCCGTCCGGGCCGCCGCGCAGGTGCTGATCACCGCACTGGAATTCTGATTCGGGACCGCCACGGCCAGCGCTGCGCTGCGCGGGCCGCGGTCGGGGGACTACGCATGGATTACAAGTCGTCAGGGGTAGACATCGACGCGGGGCACGAAGTGGTGCGGCGGATCCGCGGATTGGCGCAGGGCACCTTCACCAACGGTGTGCTCTCGGACATCGGGTCGTTCGGCGGTCTCTTCCACATGCAGGCCGCCGGCGCCACCGACCCCGTGCTGGTGGCCAGTGCGGACGGCGTCGGGACCAAGCTGAAGGTGGCGTTCATGATGAATCGCCACACGACGATTGGCGAAGACCTCGTCAACCACTGCGTCAACGACATCCTCGTCCAGGGCGCGCGGCCGCTGTTCTTCCTCGACTACCTGGCGACCGGCATCCTGACGCCCGACGTCGCCGTGGACATCGTCGATGGGCTGGCGCGCGCGTGCCGCGCCAACGGCTGTGCCCTGCTCGGCGGCGAGACGGCCGAGATGCCCGGCTTCTATGCCAATCGCGAGTACGACCTCGCCGGCTTCATCGTCGGCCTCGTCGAGCGGCCGCAGGTCCTCACCGGCGACCGCATCCGCGTCGGTGATGCCCTCATCGGCCTGCCGTCGTCCGGGCTCCACACCAACGGCTACTCGCTCGCCCGGCGCATCGCGTTCGACACGCTGATGCTCTCCATCCACGACCACATTCCCGAGGTCGGTACGGGCATCGGCGAGGCGCTGCTGCGTCCGCACCGGTCGTACCTCAATCCGGTGCTGCCGCTCGTGCGCGACGGCCTGGTCAACGGCATGGCGCACATCACCGGCGGCGGCCTCACCGACAACGTGCCCCGCGTGTTGCCGGAGGGCACGTCGGCGCGGATCGACCGATCCTCCTGGGACGTCCCCGCGCTCTTCACGTGGCTGGTGCAGAAGGGCGACGTGCCCGACGCGGACGCCTGGCGCACCTTCAACATGGGCATCGGCATGGTGCTGGTGGTCTCCGCACAGCAGGTCCATCACGTGCTGGAGCGTCTGGCCGACGCCGGAGAATCGGAAGGCCGCGTCATCGGCGAGATCGTGGCCGGTCAGCGCGACGTGCAGTACGTCGGCTGACGGGCGCGGCGCTGCCGAGCGCCGATCGCCGCGCTAGCTGGTGACGAACACGCGGGGCAGTCGCAGCACCAGGCGCGTGGTGAGGTGGTCCGGTTGCTCGATGGCGAGCTCGGCGCCGATGCGCGTCACCTGGTTCTGCACGATCGCGGAGATCACGACGGGCTGCAGGCCGTAGCCTTGCAGCTCGATGCCGATCGTGATCTCCGGCCGCGTGCCGCGGCCTTCGTCGGCCGCGCCTTCCTGCAAGGTCCCCGACAGCGTGAGGCGCATCTGCCCGCCCAACGGCAGGGCCTCGCGCCCCTGCGTGACGATGGCCGCCAGGCACTGCTCGAGTTCACTCACATCGAGTGAGGCGTACAGCGGCTCGTCGCCGATGGCCATCGTCCACGTCACGTCGTCGCCGGTCACGTGGACGAGCACCGGGCTGATCTGATCCAGCAGGTCCCGCAGATCGCGCAGCGCCGGTCGGCGCGCTCGGCGACGGGCGAATCCCGCCAACTGGGCGAGGACGGCCTGTGTGCGCGACAGGGCCTGGAGCGCCTGGCCGATGTCGATGTCGTCGGGGAACTGCGCCCGCGCTGCCAGCAGCGCCCGACTGCCGGTGTCGACCAGCGTCGAGCATTCGGCGGTGGCCGCCGACAGCACGTGCGTGAGCGCGTCCATGCGCCGGAGGAAACGGGCGCGCCTCGCCTCGAGACGCTGCTCGCTCGCGTCGGTCAGGAACCAGGTGACCGTGGCCGGGACTCCGCCCTGCGGGAGGGCCAGCCCCACGATCCAGTGCAGGGTCGCGTCGTCACTGCGCTGCAGGCAGAGCTCGAAGCGGGACGGGCGGCGCGAGTACGCGCCTGCGGCGTCGAGCAGGGCTCGCGGCAGGGCGCTCGCCGGCTGACGGGCCTCCGGCGAGAAATGACGGAGCAACTGGGTGGCCACGTCGTTGGCCGCCAGGATGTCGCCGTCCACGGTCGTCGAGACATGGCCGATCGAGGCGACTTCGTAGAGCAGCCAGCGTGTCTCGACATCGAGGGCGTCCGTCGCCGCGCCGTCGGTCGGGACACGAGGCGCGTCGGCGTCGGTGACGCGCGGTGGTCCGGAGGGCTTGCGGTCGTCGAGGACCTGGAGGTCGGCGTCGGCGCGGGCAGGCAGAGGCGCTGGCGCGTACGGGCCGTCTGCATGGCCGGGCCCGCCGTGCAGGGGGGCGGTGGGCGCGTCACCCGCAGGCATGCGCGCGTCCGAGGCCACGATCATGGTGGGCGTCTCGATGCCCCGATCGCGGATGCGCCGCACCGCTCCGCTGGCCGCCGGCTCCGGGAGATTCACGATCACGAGGTCGGGCGGGAACGTGTCGAAGCGACCGAGCGCCGTTTCGACCGATGGGCACACGTCCACCGCCGAGGGCTGCAATCCCGACAGCAGCACGCGGTCGATGGCCGCGACCCCGAGGGGACTCGTGGACAGCAGCAGCACCTTCATGCGGGCGCTGGCTCGACGGAGGGACTACAGGTACGCAGGTTCATCCCCGGTCCGGATGGCGCGACTGCGCCGGCCATCCATCACGATCATCGTGTAGTCGGTTGGTGCGGCTGCCGATCGGCACGGCACCCGCGGCTCGCTCGCGGCGGCCGTGAATTCCTCGTCACACAGGCTTAACTCGTCGTTGAAGGCCAGGGCCGTATGGTACGTCACCCCGCCATCGCTTTCGAAGACGGCCACGGTGGATCGCACCACCGCGGCGGTCAGGGTCAGCGAGGCATCGCCGGCCAGGAACCGGATGCCGACCGAGCATCCCGGGCGCATGTGGACCGTCGTTTCGAGTTGCACGCCACGCTTGCAGAGATCCAGCAGGCGCACGGGCGGTCCGCCGGCGACCTGGGCCGTCAGGTATGGGACGGCCGCGGCCGGAATCCGAGGAGAGGTGCGTCGTTCCGGGGTGTCGTCCGGCGGCGTCGAGCGGGGATGGTGGGGCATGCCGAAACTCCCTGTGACGGCGCCCGCCTGGGGCACGGATCTGGCCGTCCATCGCGGTAATCGGCCTCGGCCGTTCTATCCTTGAGCCCGCATGACCCACGCACGTGCCGCGTCGCCTCTCGCATCGTCTCCGCCGGTGCTCGGCGTCCTGATCTCGGGGCGCGGCAGCAACCTCCAGGCGATCATCCGTGCCATCGGCGACGGGCGCCTCGCCGCCCGCATCGGCATCGTGATCGCGAACCGCCCGGACGCCGGCGGCCTCGAGCACGCCCGCGCGGCCGGCATCCCGACTGCCGTGATCGATCACAAGGCGTTCGGATCGCGCGCAGCGTTCGAGGAGGCCCTCGTGGCCCGGCTGGCCGAGACCGGCGTGGCGGTGATCTGTCTGGCGGGCTTCATGCGGATCCTGAGCCCGTTCTTCCTCGAGCGCGCGCCGGGACCGGTGCTCAACGTCCATCCGTCGCTGCTGCCGTCGTTTCCCGGCGTCGATGCCCAGCGCCAGGCCTGGAGCCACGGCGTCAAGGTCGCCGGCGCCACCGTCCACCTCGTCACGCCGGAACTCGACGCCGGGCCGATCATCGCGCAGGCCACGGTGCCGGTGCACGACGCGGATACCGCCGAGTCGTTGGCGGCCCGCATCCTGGTCGAGGAGCATCGCCTCTATCCCGACGCGATTGCCCGCGTCCTGACGTGTCGGTGGCACATCGACGGGCGCCGCTTCGTCTGCGAGTGACGGGCCCGCTCAGGCGGTTGGCGCTCGACGCAACGTCACCACGGCGACTTCGGGCGGGCAGTGGATGCGGCACGGCAGCAGCACCGTGCCGACGCCGCGGCTGACGAAGAGCGACGTCTCCCGCTCGCGCGTCACCCCCTCGGCCACGGGGAACTTCCGCGCAGCGAGGGCGCCCACCATCGGCAGCCACACCTGGCCCCCGTGCGTGTGCCCCGAGAGCACCAGCGGCACGCCGAGGGCCGCCGCCTCGTGCAGTCGCCGCGGGTCGTGGGCGAGGAGCATGGTGAAGGGCGCGCGTCCGCGCGCGAGCCGGGCCACGTCGTCCAGCCCTCGCGTCCAGTAGTGGAGTCCGATCAGGTCGACTGTCTCCCCACGCACGACCAGACGAGTCCGCGCGTCGTCCAGCACCGTCACACCGGCGCGACGCAGCACCTTGGGCACCTCGACGCGATCGTCGTGATTCCCGAGCACGCCGAACACGCCCTCGCGGGCGCGGAGGCGCGCGAAGGGCGCCGCCGCATCGGCGATGTAGCGGGGGTTCTGCTGCGTCACGTAGTCGCCACCGAGGACGATCATGTCCGGGCGTTCCCGCTGCAGCAGGGTCACCGCCTCGTCGATGAACGGCAGGGACGTGTAGGCGCTGTGGTGGGTGTCGGTGATCAGGCCGATCCGCAGGCCCTCGAGCGCCGGCGGCAGCTCGAGACAGGCCACATCGGATCGCGTGACACCGAGATGGTGCCGTGCGTAGAGCCCGCCATAGGCCACGTCGCCGACGACGAGGCCGACGGTGACGCCGGTCGCGAGACGGAGCACGGCGCGCCGGCTGAGGCGAGGCGTCGATCGGGCAGCCATCTCCCTATCGTACGCCCCGGCCTGCTGGCGACTCGCCGTGTCAGGCGGCGTGCGACACGACGAAGGCGCGGGGGACGCGCAGTGACAACTGCTGCGTCAGGGCGTCGACCCTGCGGACCTCGAGCACGCCGCCGAAGCCGAGGGCGAACTCCCGCAGCGTCGAGGGCAGGTCGATGTCGGCGACGCCGTAGCCCTGGGCCTCGAGGACGAGATGGGCGTCGAAGCGGTGGACGTCGCCCGTGCCGGGGAGGTCCGCTGCGCCCGGCGTGCGTACGACGAGCGAGAGTCGCCCGCCGAGCGGCAGGGCGTCCCGTGCACTCGTGACGAGCGCAGTCAGGCAGCGTTCGATATCCGGTCCCGACGCACTCACATGGAGCGCATCGTCCGGCAGCGAGAGGCTCCAGGCGACGTCGTCCGTGGCCAGCCGCCGGAGGACCGGGTCGAGTGCGGTCAGATGGGTGCGGAGCTCGTCGAGGGCGGCGAGGCCCTCGCGGCGCTTGCGGAAGGTCGAGACCTGCGCGAGGAGCACGCGGGCGCGATCGAGCGCACGCGCGGCACTCGGCGACGATTCGAACTCCGCGTCGATGGCCCGCGGGCCAGCGAACGGCCCCGGGCGTTCGTCGACGATCGAGGCACATTCGGCCGCCACGACCTCGAGGACGGCGGCCAGCGTGTCGGGACTCGAGGGGTCGACGCCGACGTCCGAGCGGTGAGCCGAGGCATCGGCCAGCAACCAGGTCACCTCCCCGGCCTCCGGACCCTCGGGCAGGCGCGCGCCGGCAATCCAGCGGGCGGGCCCACCTTCGACCACCTGCAGGCAGACCTCGAAGCGCGACGGACCGTCGCCGGTCGCGAGCAGCGTCAGGGGCTCGGGCAGGGCACCGGCCGCCATGAACGCGGCCGGCGATCGATAGCCGCACAGGCTCGCGGCGTGTGCGTTGCATTCGAGGATGCGTCCCTCGGACGTCGTGCGCACGAATCCGACCTGGGCGATGTCCTGCAGAATCCACCCGTGCTCGGCCGGAACGTCGACCGTCGCCGCCGGCACGACCGGTGCCGACTGGGCCTCATGGGCCTCGCGCACGTCGTGCTCGAGGGCCATGCGTCGCGCCTCGGCCGCCGAGAGTGTCGCCTCGAGTTCGCGCACGCGTTCCTGCAGCGCTTCGAGCGTCGCCACGGCGAGTTCCCGCTCGGCGGTGGCGCTCACGGCGGCATCGCGCAAGGACGGGATGTCGACGGTTTCGAGTTCGGTGAGGCGCCGGGTCGCGTCGTGGAAGGCGGCCTCCAGGTCGGGGTCGGCTTCAGGACGCGCCTCGAGACGCGCCAGCATGGAGCGCAGGCGCGCGACCTCTTCGAGGTGCTCGTCGCGCTCGGCCTCCATCTGGAGCCTGAGCGCGGGGACCTCCGACTGCTCGAGCTGTGACAGACGACGAGCCTCGTCGAGCAGGGCGGGGAGTGTGTCCACGTCGACGCCGAGCGACTCGTAGCGCTCGAGCCGGCTTCTGAGGGCCTCGATCAGCTCGGCATCCTCGGCGCTCGCCCCGCTTGCGGCATGGGCCGCCTCGATCTGGGCGCGCAGGGCCGGCAGTTCGTTCTCTTCGAGGGAGATGAGGCGCTGTGTCGCTTCGAGGAGACCGGGGATGGCTTCCAGATCCACGCCCAGGGTGTCGAGCTGCTCGAGGCGCGGTCGCACCCGCTGGAGCTCTTCCGACTCGAGGGTGAGCGCGGCGATCGTCGTCCGCGCCTCGACGAGCGCGGCCTGGAGATCCCGGGCCGACATCAGTTCCTCTCGCGCCACCGCCAGTTCGGCGATCGCGGTCTCCGCGACGCGTGCGGCCTCGCGTGCCGCGGTCAGCTCCACCGCGCGCGCGTCGGCCAGCTCCGCATCGAGGCGCG
>NZ_JALHPM010000244.1:0-7739 GCF_022842525.1 Luteitalea sp. | reverse complement strand
ACGCCCGCCGCCGTGCCGAACATCAGGCTCGCCATCAGCGCCCCGAGCAGCGCGGCCACCGCCGCCGCCCTCGCGCCGTCGCCGAGGATCGCCGTCGCCAGCAGCGCCACACCAATGCCCAGGACCGCGCACCGGACCGCCGTCCACACGCGCCAGCGTCGCCACGCCTGCTGCAGCCACCCGGCGAGCCAGACATCGTCGCCCGGGGAGCCGACGCGATCCGGGCTACCGCCAGACACGATCTGGTCAGGCGGCATCGGAGACCTCTGGTGGCGCCTGCCGGCGGCGGGCGATCTGCTCGACCATCAACAACCCGAGCGCGAGGCCCCACATGACGCGGGTGTCGAGCCCGCCGGGCAAGCTGGGTGTCTCCGGCATCGCGGCTTCGCGCTGGGTCCGCGCGATGTCCTGCGCGGTCCACGGCGCGGCGGCGTTGATCGTCTCGAACCGCACCAGCGCTTCCGCCGCGGCAACGATGGACCACCACCCGAGTGGCGACGTCGCGTCCGCATCGAGACCGATCACGATCCGCCCATCCTCGGCCCAGCCCCGCATGAGCGGCACACCCTCGAGGGACGTCGCAAGATCATCGGCGACGGACGTGGGCGTGCCGGAGGCTGTCGACCCGCGCCCCGCCAGCGCTCGGTCCGCGGCGTCACGGACACGCGGGTCGCTCGCAACGGCCTCGAGGGCCCGCGAGACCACCGTCGGCGTGGGCGACACGGGCGGCGCGTCCTTCGTGGCGGCCAGCACCTTGGGGTCGACACCTGGCCAACGCACCATGACCGCTGCGGCGGTCGGCGCCGGCAGTCGCAGGCGCTGCACTCGCGTCTGCAGGACGTCGCGCGTCGCGAGGTCGTCAGGCGTCGCCTCGATCGTCACCGAGGGGGGCCCCGCCGTGACGTCGCCATCACTCGGGGACGTCGACGAATCCACGGCAACGAGACGCACCCCCACCGATCGCGGCACGTCCGCGACGTCGTGCGTGCTCAACGCCGCGCCGTCGCCTGCCCACACGATCGCGAGTTCGGTGCGCATGACGCGCGAGGCGTGCGTCGCCTGGGCGATGGCCTCGTCCAGCAGCGCCACGACCTCGCCCGGGCCGATGACCACGGATGACGCGACACCGGCGCGAAGGTCGTCGACGATGCGCGCACGTCGGTCGGCGGGCACGGCGGCATCGAGCACGATGACGCGATGGAGTCGCGCGCGCCACGCCGCGTCGCGCCAGGCGCTCGCGACCGTGGGGCCGGCGGCTGCCGCGGCGATGGCCATCACGATGGCCAAGCGGAGCAGCAGGAGCGGCCAGTCCTGCACGCGATGGAGACGACGTGACACCGGCGAGGCGGCACGCAGGAAGCGCAAGGTCGGGAACGCCAGCGTGCGCGGCTGCTTGCGGGACCACAGGTGGGCCACGATGGGCAGCACCGCCAACGCCGCGAGCGCCCACGCCCAGGGGGTCGCCCAGATCATCGCCGGCCCCCGGCCTGCGCGGCGCGCTGCTGGGTGAAGGCGCGAAGCACGTCGTCGATCCCGCGGTCGGTGCCGGCCTCGACGAAGGTGATGCCTTCGGTGGTGGCGAACCGCTGCTGCTCGGCGATGAAGGTCGCCACGCGCTCGGCGTACGCCTCGCGGATGCGCGTGGCGTCGGCCACCAACCGGTCGCCGGTTTCGAGGTCGACGAACTCCACGTCGCCTCGCGCCACGAGGGCGCGTTCCTCGGGCGTCAGCACGTGGAACACCACGACCTCATGTCCCATGCGACGCGCCTCGCGCAGCGCGGGCTGCACGTCCTCGGCCCCGTAGAGATCGGAGATCAACGCAACGCAGCCGCGGCGTCCCAACCGCGCCGCGGCACGCCTGAGGCCTCCGCTCAGGTCGGTGCCGCCCTCGGCGCGTGTACGCGACAGCGCGCCGAGCATCCGCACCAGGTGGGGACGCCCGGTGCGCGCCGGCAACGCCTCGCCGACCTCTGCGCCGTGCGACACCAGGCCAACCGCCTCGCCCTGCTGCACGAGCAGGTAGGTCAGCGCGGCCGCGAGCAGCGTGCTCACCTGCAGCTTCGTGACGCCACGACCATCGGCAAACGCCATCGAGCGGCTCGTGTCCACCGCCAGCATGACGGGCCACTCCGTCGTCTCCCGGTACACGCGGGTGAAGAGACGGTCGGTGCGGGCGTAGTGCTTCCAGTCCAGATGCTTGAGGTCGTCTCCCGGCAGGTACGGACGCATCTGCTGGAACTCGGCGCCCGAGCCCGTGTAGGGGCTGCGGTGCGCACCGAGTCGTGCGCCCTCGACGATCAGCCGGGCCGCGAGTTCGAGGTCGGCGATCCGTGCCAGCAGCGCGGGATCGAGCGCAAGGGGCGATGCGGATGCGCTCACGCCCGCGCCGGCACCTCGGCGAGCAACCGGGCGACAACGGCGTCGGCGTCGAGCCCTTCGGCTTCCGCCTGGAAGTTCACCAGGATGCGATGACGCAGCACGGGCAGGGCGAGGGCCTGCACGTCGTCGAGGGCGACGGTCGCGCGTCCCTCGAGCAGCGCCCGTGCCTTGCCGCACAAGAGCAGGGCTTGTCCGGCGCGCGGCCCCGCCCCCCAGCGCACGTACTTCGAGACGACCGACGCGGATTCGGGGGCGCCGGGGCGGCTCGCCCGGACGAGGCGCGCCGCGTAGTCCACGACGTTGCTGGCCGCGGGAACGTCACGCACCAGCGCGTGGACGGCCGCGATATCCTCGCCGGTGGCCACGACGCGTGGTGCCGCGGCCGGCGCCGCGGTGGTCTGCGTCAGCATCTGCCGTTCGTCGTCGGCGGTCGGGTACCCGATGACCACGTTGAGCAGGAACCGATCGAGCTGCGCCTCGGGCAGGCTGTACGTGCCCTCCTGCTCGATGGGATTCTGCGTCGCCAGGACGAACTGCGGGGCCGGCAGGTCGTAGCGGATGCCGCCGACGGTCACCTGGCGTTCCTGCATCGCCTCGAGCAGCGCCGCCTGGGTCCGCGGCGGCGTGCGATTGATCTCGTCGGCGAGCAGGATGTGCGCGAACACCGGCCCGCGCATGAAGCGCACCTCGCGGCGTCCCGTCGAGCGGTCTTCCTCGATGACCTCGGCGCCGACGATGTCGGAGGGCATCAGGTCGGGCGTGAACTGGATCCGGTTGAACGACAGGTCGACCGTCCGGGCCAGCGTCTTGATGATCAGCGTCTTGGCGAGCCCGGGGACGCCGCGCAGGAGGCAGTGACCGCCGGCGAAGAACGTCGTCAGGATCTCTCGCAGCACTGCCCGTTGCCCGACGATCGTCCGACCGAGTTCGGCTTCCAGTCGCTGGCCGAGGGCGGCCGCATCGTCGATCGAGAGCTCACGCGTGGGCATGTGGGGCGATTGTAACAATCGGTCCGTCACGTGCGTGGACGACGCCCGACGCTCGGGCGTTTCGTTGACAGGCCTGAACGCCCGCGCTACGCTTCAGCGGTTTTTCGCCCGCCCTCCGGCGAGCCTCCTCATGCCTACCATGTCCAAGTGGGAATCCCTCCCCACCGAAGCGATCAACCCCAACAGCCTTGCGCTGGACACTGCCACCGTGGGCGACGTCGTGGACCTGATGGTCAGCGAGGATCGCAAGATGGTGGCGGCCGTGCATCGCGAGAAGGAGCGGATCATCGCGGGGGTCCAGATGGTCACCGAGTCGTTCCGCAAGGGCGGCCGGGTGATCTTCGTCGGCGCCGGCACCAGTGGCCGTCTGGGTGTGGTCGAGGCGGCCGAGATGCCCCCGACCTTCGGGGTCTCGGCCACGCGCGTGCGCGCCATCATGGCCGGGGGCAAGGACGCCGTCTTCCAACCCAAGGAAGGCGTCGAGGATGACTACGAGGAAGGCGCGCGCGCCATCGCTCGCCTCCGGCCACAGAAGCGCGACGTGGTCATCGGCATCTCGGCCAGCGGCGTGACGCCGTTCGTGCGCGGCTCGCTGACGCGCGCCCGCAAGGCCGGGCTCCGCATCATCTTCGTCACCTGCTGGCCAGGCAGCGAGTTGCAGAACTTCGTCGACCTGATCATCGCCCCGGCGGTGGGCCCCGAGATCCTGACCGGGTCGACCCGCCTCAAGGCCGGCACCGCGACCAAGATGGTCCTCAACATGCTCACCACCATCGCGATGGTGCGCAGCGGCAAGACCTACGGCAACCTGATGGTGGACGTGCAAGCCACCAACGACAAGCTCAAGGACCGGGCGCGTCGCATCATCTCGATGGCGACCGGCGTCGACTACGAGGCCGCCGGCAAGCTGCTCAAGTCGGCACGCAACGACGTCAAGGCCGCCATCGTGATGCAGCGCACCGGCCTGCCCCTCTCCAAGGCGCTGGCCACCCTGCGCAAGTCGCACGACTCGGTGCGCGAGGCCGTCGGCGAGGACGCCGAACCGCGCCTGCGCGCGATGCTCGGCCTCGACAAGAAGTAGGAACCGACGTGCTGGGAGGGACGCCTCGCCGAGGCGTCCGCCCGAGCTCTCCCTACCGCAGCGCGCTGGCCGCCTCGGTGTCGCAGATCAGCTCGACATGGCGGTGCAACTGCAGGAACGACGCCGGCAGCTGCGGCGTCACGGGGCCGTTGATCATGGCGCCGACCGTCGGCGCCTTTTCGGCGCCCGTCACCAGCAGCAGGATGCGCCGCGCCTTCAGGATCGTCCCCATCCCCATCGTCATGGCCTCGGCCGGCACCTGCGCCGGGTCGCCACCGAAGAAGCCGGCATTGGCCTGACGCGACGGTTCGAGGAGCCGGACGCGGTGGGTGCGCGCCTGCAGGCGGTCGGCCGGCTCGTTGAAGCCGATGTGCCCGTTGGCCCCCAGGCCGAGAATCATCAGGTCGATGCCACCGGCGGCGTCGATCGCCTCCTCGAAGCGCGCGCACTCGGCATCGGGATCGGCCGCCAGGCCGTCGAGCACATGCCCCTCACCAGACGTGAGGTTGACGCGATCGAACAGGTAGCGTCGCATGTAGGCCCGATAGCTGCCCGGGTGGTCCTCGCCGATGCCGACGAACTCGTCGAGGTTGTAGGTCGAGACCTGCGAGAAGTCGAGCGTGCCCTCCGCATGCTGCTCCGCCAACAGGTCGTACATCAGGATCGGCGTGCGGCCGGTGGGCAGGCCGAGCACGGCGCGGGGGGAATCGTGCAGGAGGTCCGCCACGCGTTGCGCAGCGAGGTCAGCCACATCCTGCGGGTCGTCACAGAGCGAGATGATCACGGGTCTTGTAAGTGGGGATGGATGCGCCGCCCTGGGCTTCGGCCAGGGCCAGCCGCACGGCGCCAATCGCCGGGTCGGTCGTGAGCAGGTGAACGTCGTCGGCCGGAGCGACGCCGGCGTCCGCGAGTCTGTCGCGGAGCGCCTCGCGCAACCACGGCACGGCATGAAACGCGCCGCCGGCCATGACCACGGGAAAGCGGCCGGTCAGCTCGAGCTGGCCGACCACGGAACGGACGGCCGCGGCCAGTTCGTCGGCGGCCACGGCGGCAATGTGCGTCGCGACCGCGTCGCCGTCGTCACGCGCCTGCTGCACCAGTCGGGCACAGCGCGCGATGTCGCTCGGCTTGAGATAGTGCCGGTAGACCTCGCGCACCAGCTGCTCGGGGCGCGTCACGCCGAAGAACTCGAGCACCAGCGGCGTCAGGCCCGTCGCGGGCCCCCGCCCATCCGCCGCGCGGACGACGGCGCGCAGGGCCTGGCGGCCAATCCAGAAGCCGCTGCCTTCGTCGGCCAAAATGTACCCCCAGCCTCCGGCCCGCGCAGCCTCGTTGCGGTCGTTGCGCCCGTAGGCGATCGACCCCGTGCCGGCGATGATGACGACGCCGGGGCCAAGCCCGGCGCCCGCGACCAGGGCGATGAGCGCATCGTTGGTGACGAGCACCCGGGCCCGCGCCCCGATGCGTCGCATGATGCCCTGGATGATCGCGTTGTCCTCGGGCCGATCGACGCCGGCGATGCCGAGGCAGATCACATCCGGGCGCAGGGTGCCTTCGCCGAGCACCTCGTCGATGAGCTCGTGGAGGGTCTTCTCCACCGCGAGCTCGCCATGCGCGGCAAGGTTGGCCCCGCCACGGCGGGCGCGCGCCAACTCCACGCCATGCCCATCCGCGAGGACCGCCTCGGTCTTGGTTCCGCCCGCGTCGATCCCGATGACCAGCGGTGGTGTGTGTGGCCCCTGCGTCACGCCACGGGGAGTATATACTTCGAGCGCACGCGCCCTGTTCGACTGCGCTTGATCGATGCCCGCTTCTTCTCGCCGCGACCTCCTGCGGCTTTCCCTCGCATCCGTGCTGTCGACGCTGGTCCGGCCAGGCGTCTCGCAGGCCCGTCCCACCGGCGCCGCGGAGATGCGTGGACTGTGGGTCACGCGCAGCTGGATGACCACGCCCGCCCAGGTCGCGCAGGTCGTCGACGATGCGCAGCGGCATGGGTTCACGGCGATCTTCGTCCAGGTGCGGGGACGCGGCGACGCGTTCTATCGCGGAGGCCCTGACCCCCGCGCGGTCCTGCTGTCCCGTCAGCCGGTGTCGTTCGACCCGCTCAGCGAACTGGTAGGGCGCGCACGTGCGGCCGGCGTGCAGGTCCACGCCTGGCTGAACGTCAACCTCGTCGCCGGCGCCACGGCGATGCCGACGGCCGCCGAGCACGTCACCGTACGACACCCCGAGTGGGTGATGCTGCCCCGCCCGTTGGTGCCGACGCTGCTGCGGCTCTCCCCGCGCGACCCGAAGTACGTCGCCTCGATTGCCCGATGGAGTGCACGCCACACCGCCACCATCGAGGGCGTGTTCTCGTCGCCGATTCCCGAGGGCGCACAGGACCGGCTCAACGCCACCATCGACCACCTGACGACGGCCTACGCGCTCGATGGCCTGCATCTCGACTACATCCGGTTCCCGTCGCCCGACTTCGACTACAGCCGCGCGGCGCTCGAGGCGTTTCGCGCGGCGCTGATCCCGGAACTCACGCCGAAGGAACTCCAGGCGCTCGATGCGCGCGCGGCTGCTGCCCCGCTCACGCTGGTCGACGACTACGCGGCGCGCTGGGCCGCGTTCCGGCGCAATCGTCTGACGCACCTGGTGACGCGCCTCGGGGCCACGGCGCGGGCCAATCGACCATCGCTGCAGCTGACGACAGCGGTGTGGCCCGATGCCGACCACGCTCGCGACTACAAGCTGCAGGACTGGAGCCGCTGGCTGCGTGACGGGCTGATCGATGCCGCGTGCCCGATGATGTACGTGTCCAACAGCAGCACGTTCGACCGCCAGTTGCAGGCGCTGACGCAGCAACCCGACGGCGGCGTCTGGCCGGGCATCGGCGCCTACAAGATCGACGCCGACGAGGCGGCTCGGCGCGTGGACGTCGCGCGCAGCCTGGGCTTCAGCGGCGTGATGCTCTACTCCTACGACAGCATGACCGGGGGGCAGGGCCGCTCCTCCACCTATCTGGCGACCCTGCAGCGACGCGCCTTCCGTACCCCAGCCGTCGGCCAGGCCGGTGCGTCGCGCTGATCTCGCGAGCCCGACGGCAGGGCTCGACGAGGCCGGCGCGCTGCTGGCCGCCTGGGTGGCCGACGCACGCCTGCCGTCGGCGACGATCGAAGTCGGCGACGCGCGGGGCGTCAGCGGTCGCCTCTCGATCGGCGCGCCAGACTTGGCCGTGTACGACCTCGCCTCCCTGACCAAGGTGCTCGCGACCGGGCTCGTGGCGATGCGACTCGTGGC
>NZ_JALHPM010000243.1:0-7740 GCF_022842525.1 Luteitalea sp. | reverse complement strand
TGTGTCGCGCTGGCGCGCGATCGGCGCGCGGCGGCTTTCGCGGACGCGCGGACTTCGCGGATGTGCACCTCACGCGCGCTGCGCTGCGGCGCCGACACGCTCACTTTCACTTCCGCACCGGCGATGGGGCCGCCGTTGTGGAGAAGATCGATGCGGAGGTCGGTCACCTTGCCGATGATTGTCGGCCGCAGCTTGGTGCGCAGGGACACGTCGGATTCGACGAGCAGCGCGGTCGTAAACCGTTCGCTTTCGCGGCCGAGGTTGCGCGCGCTCACGCGGAGCTGCCACGTTCCGACCACCTGCGGCCCGATGACATCATCCGAGTCGAGCGGCGGGAGCATGAGGTCATAATACGCGGCACCGGGCCGCGCCCCGAACCGCACGAGGGGATTCGTGGCCGGTGATGCTGGAGTGAACACCGTGCCGTCCGGTGCGATCAATTCCAGGCCGAGTTGCTCGTCGAAGTCATCCCAGGCACAGACGAAGCGCAGACGCCGTTCGCAGCGCGTTACACGCATCCCGATGTCACGCGTGGCGCCGCGCGCGATCGTGACGATGGGATCCGCGGCCATGTTCATTCGGAAAGCGTCGGCGAGGACTTGTACGAAGTTCTTCCGCAGGAGAAGCAGATCATCGCCAGCGAAAAAACGCCCTCCAGATGTAGCGGCGAGCTCACTCAGCCCAGCCGCGTCCATGGCCTTTCCTGTACCACAGGCGACGGCGTAGAGTTCGATGTCCTGACCGAGGAGGTCATTCGCCGCGTCGTGGATGAACGGTGGGTTGTGCTCTCGTCCTCCCGTAAAGGTGATAACCACGCGGCGCTCGGGAGCCGAGTCAGGAAACAAGCGCTTCAGATCGGCGGTCAACTGCGTGGCAGCGCGAACCAACATCGAGCCGACATTGAAGCCACCGCCGAAGAAAGTGTTTGCGAGATTGAGTCGGATAAGCTGTTTGTTGGCCGCGTCCGACGGGCCGATGTTCGTGAGTCGGATCGCCTCGTGATATGCGTGGTTCGTGACCGTGCCGAGATAATCGCCCTGCTCCTCCGGCATGAGGTCGAGGAAGAGATTCACCGCCGCATGCATGGTGGCCATGTTTGCATCGAGTCCTGCGCCAAAGAGGAGGTAGCCGCCTCGATCCAGGGCCAGGCTGGCTGCTGTGGCCTTGGCGAGTACGCAGGTGCCGTAGAGCGGGATGGCCACCGAGGGACGTGCAGGATCGTTGCTCGTGATGGTCAGCGTCCCCTCGTAGAAGCCGAGCGATCGCGGCGCGAAGACGACGATGAAGCGGCGCGATCCTCCCGGGGGAATTGTCGCTCCGCCAATGGCGAGCGTGGAAGGCACCGTCGTGGGCGCCTGGTCGGCGGTGACGGGGAAAGCCGCATGGCCCGTCGACAGCCCGGTCACGACGAGAGGAATGCACGGATTCTCATTGACGATCGTGACGCGCAGACCAAAGAAGTATTTGGCCAGGCAGGCGCCGAAGTTCAGCGCGACCGGGTTCACGCCGATCTTCGGCGCCGGTGTGGGCATCCCGGTTCCCTGCAGAGGAACGGCATGGATCGGCGTGTCGTCGTCGTTGCTGCGGATCGTGACGACGCCGTTCGCAGGGCCGACGACTGTAGGCGCAAACTTCACCTGCAGGGTCAACGAGGCGTTAGGCAGCACCGTCGCGGGGCCGCTCGGCGTCACCGTGTATGGCCCAGTCGCCGTGATTCCGGTGATGGACAGATTTCCGTTCCCGACGTTTCGGATGTTGATCTGCCTCGTCTCGGACAGGCACACCGCGACGGACCCGAACGCGAGCAGGGCCGGCGTCACCACGATGTTCGGCTTCGCCGGTGGTGGTGGCGGCACAACCGGCGTGAATTCGGCGAGCGCGATCGACGCGATCGAGAGCAGGCCGCTGTTTGCGGTTGCGATCAGCGTGGGCGTCGCCGCGGAGAGGCTGAAGAGTTTGACCGTGGTCGTAAACACCCCACCTGCGAGCAGTTCCGCACCTGCGACAAATACGCTCGCACCGCCGCCTACAGCAGGGTTGAACGTCTTGACGGTCGGGCTCCCCGGTGTGGCAAAGTTGACCAGGGCGGCGTTGGTGTCGTTCGTGGAGCCCACGGCGACGAACGATCCGCTCAGGCTGACGCCGGTGATTCCGGCCAGTGTCGTGTTGGCCGTTCCGAGGATGAGAGGGCCGGCGATGTCGATCAGCGTGACGTTCGAGCCTGTCTGATCGCCAACCACCGCCCGCGTGCCGTCCAAGTCCGCCACCAGTGGACCACCGATCAGCGGATCGAAGGAGATGAACGACGGAGTTGCCGGCGATGAATAGTTGATGATGCTGATCGTCGGGTTGTTCGGTCCCGCCGCAACCGCGCGGGAACCCGAGAGTGCGACCGATCCGAGACTCGAGATCCCAACGTTCAGCGTGGAAACGAGTTTGGGCGCTGAGGGCGTCGAAAAGTCGATGAATGTCGCGCGCAGCCCATTCGCTTCTCCGGCGAGAACGCGCTTTCCGTCGATGGAAATACACCCAATCCCGACAAGACCCGTTTTGATCGCTCCCAGCAGCGCAGGTTTAGCCGGATCGCTGATGCTGTAGAGCGCGACGTTGTCGCCGTTCGCGTTTCCGACCGCGACCAGCTCGCCGTCGCTATCCACCACGCAGGAGCCACCGAAGCCTGGATTGGTCGGCGTGACGGTCACCGCCGCCGAATTCGTGAAGTCGATGACGGCGAACTGGAAGGCGTTCTGAGAGGCGACGACAGCGATGCGCATGTGACACTCCTGTTCTGTTCCGTTGCAAATAGTAGATCACTCACGTCGACGCGTGGTGTTCGGTCTCTCACCCGCCTTGAACGATTCCCGCGCCGGCGCCCCCCGCGCGATAAGTCTATTGGAAACATCCGGGCCGTCACGCGCCAGCATAACGTCTGTCGCCTGGTCCACCTCGGCGCCCGATCTCGAGATCGTCCGCATGCGGCAAGTCACCAACCGTGAAGAGTTCATGCGCGAGCAGTTACTGATGAGGTCGCCTCGATCATCGAGCGCAGCGGAGTGCCATGGCGCGGCTGGCGCAGACGGTACATCTGGCCGAATCGTCCAGATGAGTGGTATACTGAGGTCCATGGCATACACTAAAGAGAAGAAGGGTGGCTCCGTGATGGCGCCGAACACCACCGCGATCGAGGTGAGGCGCTACAAGCCGCAGACCTCCAAGGGCACGCCGCTGGTGGCGCGCGGATCGATCACCCTGTTCCTGGCGGCCGCCGGTTCGAAGCAGCTGGCCGCGCTCGGCAAGGAGCTCGCGAAGGGCGCCACCGGTAAGCCCGACCCGACCTTGGACAAACCGAGCAAAACTGGCATGCGTGTCGCGCTCAAGCACGGCGACGTGGTGCTGGCCGAGGACGTGGTCATCCCCGGCGACGGTCGGGTCGTGCGCCTGGTGCTGCCGTACAACGGCGGCGAGCTCGGCGCCGACGGGCTACGCCTCAGCGCCAGCGGCGATGTCGCGGTGATCGCGGCGAAGCACGAACCAACGCTGTCGTCGATCGAGAAGGCCACGCTCGCGCTGGTGCCGGAGAAGCTGCGCCACTACAACCTCGGGGTCGCCCTGCCCGGCGGCATCGCGCTCAATAACGACGAGGAGCGGCGGAAGCAGGAAGAGGAGCGGCAGCGCCAGGAGGCCGAGCACGCGCGGCAGGAGCAGCGGGCCGCACAGGCCGAAGCGCAGGCCGAGGCCCAGGCCGACCGCGCCGAGGCACGCGCGGAACAGCGCGAGGCCGGCGGTCGCTTCGAAATCCACCTGCGCGACATCACGCTCGAGACCCTGACGCCGAGCCTGAGCGCCGCAGCCATGCTCGGGCTGCGCCGCAACACGCTGCTGTAAGACTCCCTGACCGTGATCGCCGAGATCGTCGCGATCACGGTGCTGGCGCTGTGGTGGCTGGCTTCGGCGGTGGCGCAGCCCGATTGGCTTGTCGGCAGCTGGGTGCGCGCGCGCGATCCCTTCGGGTTGATCCCGTCGTTCAGCTTCTTTGCGCCAAACCCCGCGAGCACCGACTGCCACCTGCTGCACCGCCACGTGCTCGCCGGCGGCGAGGTGACGCCGTGGCGCGAGTCGTTCGTGTGGCGGCCGGTCTGGTACCGCGGCCTGTGGAACCCCGATCGCCGCGAGGAGAAGGCGATCTCCGACGCGAGCAGCGGGCTGGTGCGTCGCCGCAACGATCGACCGGCGTCGGTGCGGCTGTCGGTGCCGTACCTGCTGCTGCTCAACCACGTCTCGGCGCAACCGGCGCCGCCCGGCGCGGTCGGCGTGCAGTTCGTGCTCATGGGCTCGAGCGACGACGGCAGTCCGCCGTTTGTGCGCATGCTGTCGGAGACGCACGCGCTCGACGATCGCGTGCCGCTGCCGGCGGGGACGCCGCAGTCGGAGGTGCCGGATGTTTCCGGCTGAACCAACGGCGTGGGCCACGCTGGCGCTGGTCGAGCGGCTGGCGGCGGTCGGCCTGCTGGTCGCCAGCGCTGAGCAGTTAGTGCGACGGCGCGCGCTCATCGCCACGGGGCTCCTGAGTTGGGAGGTGGCGCAGCTGCGCAGTCGCGCCCTGAGCCGCGGCTGGCAGCATCGCATGCTCGATCCGCTATTCCGCTCGCCCGGCGTGCTGATGCTGCTCGGGTTGCGCGCGGCCGCGGCGGCGGTCGTGATCGTGATGCCGACGCCGACGAGCGCGGCGGTGGTCGTCTGCGCCGCGGTCACCGCCCTGCTCATGCTGCGGTCGTCGTACGGCAACGACGGCGCCGACCAGATGGGCTTGATCGTGCTGGTGGCGGCTGCGCTGGCCCACGCCTTCGATGGTACGCGGGTGGTGAGCGCGGTGTTGTGGTTCTGCGCCGCGCAGGCGTGTCTGTCATACGTGACGTCGGGCCTCGCCAAGCTGCGCGGCAGGCGCTGGCGAGACGGCAGCGGGCTCACCGGGGTTCTGTCGACGCGCACGTACGGCGTCGGCGCGCTACACCGCGTGCTGGTGCGCCGGCGGTGGCTCGCGATCGCGCTGTCGTGGTCGGTGATCCTGACCGAGTCACTGTTCCCTCTGGTGCTGGTGGTGCCCGACGCCGCAGTGCCGTGGTTCCTCGCCGGCGGCCTGGCGTTCCATCTCGGTGCCGCCGTTGTGATGGGGCTCAACACCTTCGTGTGGGCCTTCGCGGCGACCTATCCGGCGATCGCCTGGTGCACGCTGGTCGCGACCTGAGTCAACACGCGCGGTGGCGGTGTGGTCGCGCCGGGCCGCGTAATCGAGGGCGGACTCCTGCCGAATACTGCTGCTCGACAGCGCGGTGCCCCGAGGCAAGATTGGGGTCATCCTCCTCCCGCAGAGCCTGCCCATGTACCCCAAGGCCCGGTTCCTTCCCGTCGCCGTCCTCCTCTTAGCTGGCAGCACTGTACGCGACGTTGCCGGGCAGGCACCCTACAAGAGTGATCCGCCACGACGCTCGTTCCTGTTCAAGGACGCGCGAGGCGAGATCGCCGCCGCACGAGCGCGAGGTGACACCACGGTGACACTCGTCGTGGCGTCGATGGCTGGCGCCAATCCCAAGGTCGTCGCACTCGTGACGAGGCTCGGCGGCACGGTGGGTTATCGCGAGGACAAGGTGGACTACCTGCGCGTGCGGGTGCCGGTGGACAGCGCCGAGCAGGTGGTGCGCAGCCCGCTCGTCCACTCGACCGACGTGTCGATCAGCCGGACGAGTCGCGCGTTAGGCATGGCCGACGGCGGGGCGCCTGCAGCTCAACCTTCGTCGACGCTGCCGTTCGCCCCCGATACCACAAAACGTCCGTGGCCTCCGGTGCTGTCGGACGCCCCCCTCGTCGATCGGTATGACCCGGTCATCGACATGGGCGGCGCGGAGTGGCGCAAGGCCAATCCCACGTGGGACGGTCGGGGCGTGACGATCGCCATGATCGACCAGAGCATGGATGCCTTCCTCCCGGAGTTGCAGGTGGCGAAGACGCTGACGGGCGCCTCGACGCGCAAGATTGTCGGCTATCGCACCGTGGTCGACATCGACGAGGAGAACGATGGACAATGGTTCCGGATGAAGGACGTCGTGAGCGCCCAGGACGGGAAGATTTCGTGGCAAGGAAAGACGTACACGGCCCCTGCTCCCGGGACGTATCGCATCGACCAGTTGGACGAGGCGTTGTTCGACTCGCTCAATCGTGCCGGCATCGAGAAGGACGTGAATCGCGACGGCAATCCTTCGGGCTCGAGCCGACTCTTCGGCATCCTCTGGAACGAGGCCACCAACGACGTGTGGGTCGACACCGACCAGGACATGGACTTCAGCGACGAGAAGGCCTACACGGACTATGCAGTGCGGCCGGAGTTCGGTGCGATCGGCAAGGACAAACCGGAAACGCCCGTTCGCGAGAGCGTGTCGTTCGCGATCCAGATTGACAAGTCACGCAAGCTGGTCGCCCTCAACCTCGGGGTGGCGAGCCATGCGTCGCTGGTGGTGGGTGCGGCGGTGGCCAGCCGCGGCACGGTGGGACGTTTTGACGGTGTTGCCCCGGGCGCGCAACTGGTGAATATGGCCGAGGGTGGCGCCGCGTACGGACAGACCGAAGCGGTGATCGAGGCGGCGAAGATCCCGGAGGTCGACGTGATCTTCACCGAGCAGAGTTCGGTGATCGCCCGCAACTACCTGCTCTTCGACGGGCGGCTCGTCCCGACGGTCATCTACGGGCGCGTGATCGAGAGGTTCGGCAAGTCGCTGATCCTCCCAACGCACAACTATGCTGTGCTGGCCGCGATTGACGATTACGCACTCGCGCCGGGAGCCATCTCCATCGGGGGCCATGAAAGCAAGGCGAACTTCTTTGCCAACCATGGCGTGCGAGTGCAGCACGACGACAACCTGCTCATCACCGGTGGCTACGGTCCGATGGGGAACGGCGCGCTCAAGCCGGACATCATCGCCCCGTCCAACTACGTGAGCACGGGTCGTGGATTCCTCGAGGGCACTGCGATTCCCGGACTGATGCAACTCCCGCCGGGGTACAACATCGCCGGCGGCACGTCGACGGCTACACCAACGACGGCGGGCGCGGTCGCGCTCCTGATCAGCGCCGCTCGCCAGGCAAACGTGAAGGTCGACCCGTATCGGCTGCGCCAGGCGATCATGACGTCAGGGCGCTGGGTCTCCCACCTCTCGGCGAACAAACAAGGCAATGGGGTCGTGAACATCGCTGGCGCGTGGGAAGCGCTGAAGGCGATGGACACGGCGAAGACCGCCATCACGATCACGAGTCGATCGCCCGTGAAACATGCCATGGCGCACCTGCTCGCGACGCCGTACGAAGGCGTGGGCATCTTCGAGCGTGAAGGGTGGGCGACTGGCGACCGCGGCGAGCGCACGGTGACGTTCACACGCACGACCGGTCCGAAGGGTGCCCTGCCCTTCACTATCGGGTGGAACGGGAACGACGGCACGTTCACGTCTGCTGCGACGGTGAATCTCCCGTTAGGCACGCCGGTGCCGGTCGCAGTGGGCGTCGCACCGACGACGCCGGGCGTGCACACGGCCGTGATGACGCTCGACCATCCTGGGTCGCCCGGCGTGGAGTACCGCACGCAGGCCACGATTGTCGCGGCGACCGTGCTCAACGCGTCGAATCAGTTTGTGAGCGAGCAGAAGTTGGAGGTCCCGCGCCCCGGCATGACGCATCTGTATTACCGCGTGCCCG
>NZ_JALHPM010000242.1:0-7854 GCF_022842525.1 Luteitalea sp. | reverse complement strand
CGCGGGGCGCCGGGGACACCTTCCGATGATCGTCCACGACACGCTCCCCAATGGCGTCCGGCTCGTCACCGAGACGATGCCGCACGTCCGGTCGGTCAGTCTCGGCGTCTGGCTGGCGCGGGGATCGCGCCACGAGGAACCAGCGCAGGGCGGCATCGCGCACTTCATCGAGCACATGCTCTTCAAGGGCACCGAGCGACGCAGTGCGCAGGAGATCGCGCAGCAGTTCGACTCGATGGGCGGCAACCTCGACGCCTTCACGTCGAAGGAGTACGCCGGCTACTACATCAAGGTGATGGACGAGCACCTGCCGCGGGCCTTCGACATCCTGTCGGACCTGGTGCTGCATCCGGCGTTCCCGGCCGACGAGATCGAGCGCGAGAAGAAGGTCATCCTCGAAGAGATCAAGATGGTCGAGGACACGCCTGACGACCTCGTCCACGAGCTCTTCACCGAGCAGTACTGGGCCGACCACCCGCTCGGTCGCCCCATCCTCGGCACGCCCGAGACGGTCAGCCGCTTCACGCGCGACGCCCTGCAGGCCTACTTCCGCAGTGCCTATGTCGGGCGCAACCTGATCGTCTCGGCGGCCGGCAACTTCGAGCATGCCGCGCTGCGCGGCATGGTCGAGGAGGCCTTCGGCGGGGTCGCCGATGCCGGTGCGGACTGGCAGGAAGAGCCACCGGCCGCGCGCCCACCGCACATCGAGCGCATCAAGGACCTCGAACAGAGCCACATCGTCATCGGCACGCCCGGCTACCCGCAGGCCCACGGCGATCGCTATCCCGCGTACCTGTTGAACGTCATCCTCGGCGGGTCGATGAGCTCGCGGCTGTTCCAGACCATCCGCGAGCAGCGTGGGCTGGCCTACGCGGTCTTCAGCGGCGTCTCCTCGTACCGCGATACGGGCATGCTGTCGGTCTATGCCGGCTGCGCGGCCGAGAGCGTGCCCGAGGTGGTCGATCTCGTCGGTCAGGAACTGCGGACGATGCGCACCGATCCGGTCAGCGACGAGGAACTGCGTCGCGCCAAGGACCACCTGAAGGGCAGCCTGATGCTCGGCCTCGAGAGCACCTCGAGCCGCATGACGCACCTGGCCCGGCAGGAGATGTACTTCGGTCGGCACATCACGCTCGACGAGATCATTGCCGGCATCGAGAACACGACCACCGCTGACGTGCAGCGGGTGGCCGGCGAACTGTTCACGCAGGACACCGTCGGGGTGACGGTGCTGGGGCCGGCCGGACCGGCCGCCCTCGATTTCTCGGGACTGGCGAAGGCCTGACCCTCGCCTCCGTGGCGGCACGGGAGCCGCCTGACCACAGATGATTCGACGCTACGCACAGCCGGCCATGTCCGCCATCTGGGCCGAGCAACGCCGTTTCGAGACCTGGCTCGCGGTGGAACTCGCGGCCACCGACACCATGGCCGAGGCCGGCGTCGTGCCCGCCGACGCCGCGCGCGAACTGCGCGACAAGGCCGGATTCGACATCGCCCGCATCGACGAGATCGAGCAGACGACCCAGCACGACGTCATCGCGTTCACGACGGCCGTCGCCGAGCGGGTCGGCCCGGCGGCGCGCTGGCTCCACTTCGGCCTGACGTCGTCGGACGTCGTCGATACGGCGCTGGCGCTGCAGATGCGCGAGGCGTGCGACCTGATCCTCGAGGATCTCGACGCGCTGGCCGCGGCCATCAAGGTGCGCGCGTTCGAGCACAAGCGGATGCCGATGATGGGCCGCACGCACGGCGTGCACGCCGAGCCCATGACCTTCGGCCTCAAGCTGGCGCTGTGGTACGCCGAGGTGCAGCGGGACATCGTCCGCGTACGTCGGGCGCGCGAGGTCGTCAGCGTCGGCAAGATCTCGGGCGCGGTCGGCACCTTCGCGCACCTGCCGCCGGAGATCGAAGCCGGCGTCTGTCAGCGTCTCGGGCTGACGCCGGCGCCCATCGCGACGCAGGTCATCTCGCGCGATCGCCATGCCGAACTCATGACCACGCTGGCCATCACCGCCGCGTCGCTCGAGAAGTTCGCCCTCGAGATTCGCGGCCTGCAGAAGACCGAACTCGGGGAAGTCGAGGAGCCGTTCGCCAAGGGCCAGAAGGGCTCCTCGGCCATGCCGCACAAGCGCAACCCCGTCGGCTGCGAGCAGGTGTGTGGCCTGGCCCGAATCGTCCGGGCCAACGCCGTGGCGGCCCTCGAGAACGTCGCGTTGTGGCACGAGCGCGACATCTCGCATTCCTCGGTCGAGCGCGTCATCCTGCCCGACAGCTTCCTGGCACTCGACCACATGATTCGCCGCTTCACGCGCATCGTGGCCGGCATGGTCGCCTACCCGGAGCGGATGCTCGAGAACATCGGGCGCTCGCGCGGCGTGGTGTTCTCCGGACAGGTGCTGCTCGAACTCGCCCGTCGCGGCGTGTCCCGCGAACAGGCCTACCTCTGGGTGCAGCGCAATGCGATGCGGTCGTTCCACGAGCAGCGCGACTTCCGCGAACTGCTGCTGGCCGACACCGACATCATGGGCGTGCTGACCCGCGACGAGATCGACCGCACGTTCAGCCTCGACGAGCAGTTGCGGCACGTCGACACGCTGTTTGCCCGCGTCTTCGGTCAGGCGCCCTGAGCCCTGAGCCCTGAGCCTCACGCCCTTTCAGCCCTGAGCCCCGAGCCCTATGCCCCTTTTCACCGTCCGCGTCTTCGTCACCCTCAAGCCCTCCGTGTTCGATCCCCAAGGCCGCACCATCGTCGAGTCGCTGCACAGCCTCGGCTATGCGGGCGTGGCGCACGTGCGCCAGGGCAAGTACTTCGAGGTGCAGGTGGAGGCCGCCGACGCCTCGGCCGCCGAGGCGCTCGTGCGCGACGTCTCCGGGACGCTGCTGGCCAACCCGGTCATCGAGAGCTTCCGGCTCGAGTCGCCGGCCCCGGTCGCCTGAAGGAGCGGATGCGATGAAATTCGCCGTAGTGGTGTTTCCGGGGTCCAACTGCGACCATGACGCCTATCACGCCGTGAAGCACGTGCTCGGTCAGCCGGCCGAGTTCCTGTGGCACAAGGACACGTCGCTGCAGGGGGCCGACGTGGTCATCCTGCCCGGCGGGTTCTCGTATGGCGACTATCTGCGCACCGGCGCGATCGCCCGTTTTTCGCCGGTCATGCAGGCCGTCTCCGCCTTCGCTGCGCAGGGCGGGCCGGTGCTGGGCATCTGCAACGGGTTCCAGATCCTGTGCGAGGCGGGCCTGCTCGATGGCGCGCTGATCCGCAATCAGCAGGTGCAGTTCCGCTGTGCGCACGTCGATGTCCGTGTCGAACAGGTCGACACCCCGTTCACGGCCGCCTGCACGACGGGCCAGGTCCTGCACCTGCCGATCGCACACGGCGAAGGGCAGTACTTCGCCGAGCCGGACGTGCTCGCGCGTCTCGAGGCGAACCGCCAGGTCATCTTCCGGTACGCCACGGCGGCTGGTGAGATCACCCCCGAAGCCAACGCCAACGGCTCGCTCAACAACATCGCCGGCGTGTGCAATGCCGGACGCAACGTCGTCGGCCTCATGCCGCATCCCGAGCGCGCCTGCGAGAAGGTCCTCGGCAGCGACGACGGGCTGGTGCTGTTCGAATCGGTGTTGCGCCGGCTGACGGCCGGCGTCGCCTAGGTCCGTTCGTCTCGCTGGAGCACGCGATGGAACAGAAGAACCCGATGGTCATCGCCTACCTGCTGTTCGCGTCGGCGGCCCTGTTCGCCGTGCTGGCGGTGCTGGCCCTGACCGGGGTCGTCGACCTCGGCATCGAGCCCGAGCAGCTGGCCCTCGCGTTCGGCCTCGTCGTCGTCGCCGATCTGGTCATCGCCACCTTCGTCATGCTCCGCATCGCCCGCCGCTGAGGCGGTCGCCGTCCGTTTTCGCTCGACAGAACCCGATGCCCATCACGCCAGACGTCCTCGCCCGTCACGGTCTCAAGGAAGACGAATACGCCCGCATCCTGGGCATCCTCGGCCGCGAGCCGAACATGACCGAACTCGGCATGTTCTCGGTGATGTGGTCCGAGCACTGCAGCTACAAGAGCTCGCGCATCCATCTCAAGACCCTGCCCACGCAGGGGCCGCGCGTGCTGCAGGGGCCCGGCGAGAACGCGGGCGCCGTCGACATCGGTGACGGGCTCGCCGCCGTCTTCAAGATCGAGAGCCACAACCATCCGTCGTTCATCGAGCCCTACCAGGGCGCGGCGACGGGCGTCGGTGGCATCATCCGCGACATCTTCACGATGGGCGCGCGTCCGATTGCGCTGCTCGACTCGCTGCGCTTCGGCGAGCTCGGCAAGCCCGGCACGAAGCGCGTGGTCACCGGCGTGGTCGCCGGCATCGCCGGCTACGGCAACAGCATCGGGATCCCGACCGTCGGTGGAGAGGCCTTCTTCGATGCCTGCTACGCCGGCAACCCGCTCGTGAACGTGTTCTGTCTCGGGATCGCCCCGGCCGACGGCATCGTCAAGGGTAAGGCGGAAGGGACCGGCAACGCCGTGTACTACGTCGGCGCCAGCACGGGTCGCGACGGCATCCACGGCGCCACGATGGCCTCGGCCGAGTTCGACGATGCGTCGGCGGAGAAGCGACCGGCCGTGCAGGTGGGCGACCCGTTCATGGAGAAGCTGCTGCTCGAGGCGTGTCTCGAGGTGCTCAAGACCGGCGCGCTGATCGGCCTGCAGGACATGGGGGCCGCGGGGCTCTCGTGCGCGACGTCGGAGATGAGTGCGCGCGGGCACGTCGGCATGGACGTCGAAGTCACGAAGGTGCCACAGCGCGAGACCGGGATGACGCCGTACGAGATCATGCTGTCGGAATCGCAGGAGCGCATGCTCTTCGTGGTCCACGCCGGTCGTGAGGCCGACGTCGAGCGGATCTTCGAGAAGTGGGACCTGCACGCCGTCTGCATCGGCCACGTCACCGACGATGGCTTGGTCCGGGTGCGCGAGCACGGCGTGGTGGTGGCCGAGGTGCCGGCCCGCGCGCTGGCCGACGAAGCGCCGCTCTACGACCGGCCCAGCCAGCGCCCGGCGTGGCTGGACGAGATCCAGAAGCTCGACCCCACGCATTTCAAGGCGTTTCCCGCCACCGCCGACGTCCTCACCAGCCTCCTCGCGTCGCCGACGATCGCCAGCAAGCAGTGGATCTACCGGCAGTACGACCACATGGTGCGCACCAACACGCTCTGTCTGGCGGGGCGCGGCACACCGGTCGTCCGCGTCAAGGGGACCAACCGGGCGCTGGCGATGTCGGTCGATGGCAACGGGCGCTACGGCCAGACCGACCCGAAGCGTGGCGCGATGCTCGCCGTCGCCGAGGCGGCCCGCAACGTCGCGCTGGCCGGTGGCATCCCGATCGGGGCCACCAACAACCTGAACTTCGGGAACCCCGAGAAGCCCGAGATCATGTGGCAGTTCGTCGAAGCCGTGGCCGGCATCGGCGAGGCCTGCCGGGCCTTCGCGGTACCGATCACGGGCGGCAACGTCAGCCTCTACAACGAGACCGACGGCAAGGCGATCTACCCGACGCCGGTGCTGGGCATCGTCGGGCTGGTGGAGGATGCGTCGAAGGTGATCGGCCAGGCGTTCCCCTCCGACGGTCTGAAGATCGTGCTGCTCGGCGAGACGCGGGCAGAACTCGGGGCCACGGAGTACCTGCATCGGATCCATGGCGAAGTCCGCGGCATGCCGCCGGCCATCGAACTCGGGCACGAGCGGGCCCTGCAGGCGCTGCTGCCGCAGCTCATCGGGGCAGGACTCGTGGCGTCGGCGCACGACTGCTCGGAAGGCGGCCTCGCGGTGGCGTTGGCCGAGTGCACCTTCGGGCAGCCCGGCGTCGGCGCGACCGTCGATGTCCGTGGCGTGACCGGGCCCGCCGGCGTGCCGGTGGCTCACGCCACGCTGTTCAGTGAATCGGCGGGCCGTGTGTTGCTGGCGGTCTCGCCCGAGCACCTGACGACGGTGCTGGACCAGGCCGCGACCGCCGGGGTGGTGGCCGGAGTGATCGGAACGACGGGCGGGACCACGCTGAGGATCGCGGTCGACGGCGAACCGGTCGTCGTGGCGACGGTCAGCGAATTGCAGACGGTCTGGGCCAGCGCACTCGAAGACGCCCTGGCGGCACCCGTGCGCGGCTAGACACGTGGGTAGGGCCGGCTCTCCGAGCCGGGGCGGGGCAGTGGGAGGGCCGGCTCACCGAGCCGGGGCGGGGCAGTGGGTAGGGCCGGCTCTCCGAGCCGGCCGTCAGCGTCAGCGCAGACGGAGGTCAGGTGGACGAGCTCAAGGAAGAATGCGGCGTCTTTGGCATCTTCGGACATTCCGAAGCGGCCAACCTGACGTACCTGGGGCTGTACGCCCTGCAGCATCGCGGACAGGAGAGCGCCGGGATCGCGGCGGCCGACGGACATCACGTCACGGTGGCCCGCGGCATGGGATACGTGGCCGACATCTTCGACGACCGCACGTTGTCGAGCCTCACCGGTCAGAGCGCGATCGGCCACACGCGGTACTCGACGGCGGGCGAGAGCCGGCTGGCCAACGCCCAACCGTTCCTGATCGACTGCGTCCACGGCCAGATGTCGATCTGCCACAACGGCAACATCGTCAACGCCGGAGAGATTCGCCGCGACCTCGTGTCGAAGGGCTCCATCTTCCAGACCAGCAGCGACACGGAAGTGGTGCTGCACCTCTTCGCGCGGTCGAAGGCCATCTCGCAGGAGCTGGCTGCCATCGAATCGCTGGCGCAGGTGCAGGGGGCCTACTCCATCCTGATGATGTCGCCCGACCGCCTCATCGCGGCGCGCGACCCGCACGGCTTCCGGCCGCTGGCCCTCGGCCGCCTCGGCGACGCGTGGATTGCCTGCTCCGAGACCTGTGCCCTCGACCTGATCGGCGCGACGTACGTCCGTGACGTCGAGCCCGGCGAAGTCGTGGTCATCACGGCCGCCGGTCTCGTTTCGCACAAGCCCTTCCCGCCGGCGGCCAAGTCGCACTGTGTCTTCGAGCACGTATACTTCGCCCGTCCCGACAGCTACGTGTTCGGTCGCAGCGTCAACGAGGCGCGCACGGCCATGGGGCGCCGCCTGGCCGAGGAGTCGATGGTCGAGGCCGACGTGGTCGTGCCCATTCCCGACTCCGGCGTCTGCGCCGCCATCGGCTTCTCCGAGATGTCGGGCATTCCGATGCGCATGGGGCTCATCCGCAACCACTACGTCGGGCGGACGTTCATCCAGCCGCAGCAATCCATCCGGCACTTCGGCGTGCGCGTCAAGTTGAACCCGGTGCGCAGCATCCTCGAGGGGCGACGCGTCGTCCTCATCGACGACTCCATCGTTCGCGGCACCACCAGCCGCAAGATCGTCAGGATGGTGAAGGCCGCTGGCGCGCGCGAGGTCCACATGCGCATCAGCTGCCCGCCGACGATCTCGCCGTGCTTCTATGGCGTGGACACCCCCCGCCGCTCGGAGCTGATCGCCGCGACGCACACCCTCGAGGAGATTCGCACCTATCTCGATGCCGACTCGCTGGCGTACCTCAGCCTCGACGGCATGCTCCGCGCGGTGACCCCGGACACGTCCCACTACTGCACGTCCTGCTACACCGGGACGTACCCGATCGAGTTCCCGAAGGACCAGGACGCCTACCTGCAGCTCGCGCTGAAGCTCGACAAGCCCAGTCTGATGCTGGAGGAGCAGGTCTGACGTGACCGTACCGCCGTCGTGCCGCGTCGTGCTGGCCGCTGCGATGGTCGTGGCCCTCGGGGGCGCGCCTGCCCGTGCGCAGGCCCCTGCCCGACCGGCCCGCCCTGCCAGTCAGGCGCCACCGTCGCCGACAGCGG
>NZ_JALHPM010000241.1:0-7855 GCF_022842525.1 Luteitalea sp. | reverse complement strand
CCGTACTTCATGGGGATCTCCAGATGAAATACGGGGACGGCTCTACCCCTTGAGCGGGGAAGCGCGTCCCCGCGGGGTGGTGGGCTCAGCCTGGCTGAGCGGTGATGCGGCGCGACGGCGAGACCGTCGCGCGCTCGGATTGAAGGGCTACCTTTGCTGTCGATCAGCGTGGCCTGGCAGCTGCCACAGGGAAACAAACTTCGGACCTCTTTCGCTGTGCCCACGGAGGACACAAGGAAAGAGGGGTGGCATTGCTGCCACCCCGAAAGACTATGCCGCCCGCTTGTCCTTGGCAAGCGAGGCGAGCCAGATGTCGGCCCAATCCGTGCCGGCCTGGCGGGGCACGAAGACCTCTACCGTGCGATGCAGACCTGCTTTGCGTGCCTCGCGAACGAGGCGTTGCGCGAGCAGGTAAGCCGATGACTGGCCGGCGAACTCCGCGTTGGCGTCGTTGTCGGCATAGATGCACACGCGCCGCACACGCTCGGGGACCCACAGCCGCTCCAGGTTGCCGCAGTTCAACGCGGCCCAGGTCGGCTTGCTCGTGCGCAGGCGCACTGCCAGCGCGGTCTCGATGCCTTCGGTGATCGCGAGTTCGTCCGTGGCCTCGTCGAGGCGCACGGCAGCTCCGTTGATGCCCGCAGACAGGAGCTTCTTGGACTGGTCACCCAGTGCCTTGCGCCCGTCCTTCAGGTAGGTGCGGTGCAGCGTGACGGCCTGACCGTCGGTCCCCTGCACGCACGCGAGCATCGCCGGGTAGGTGGCGATCAGCTTCGAGCGCTTTTGCCCGGGCTGCTTCTCGTAGTAGCCCAGGGCCGGATGGAACCGAAGCGTCTTCGGGTACGCACGCTGGTCGATGCCGCGGTTGCGCAGATACCGGTCCACCTCGTCGCCGGCGGCGACCGGGGTCGCCTGCAGCCAGGTCTGGTGGCACAGCTTCTTCATCCGCTCCAGCGATGGCCCTGACAGCCCTGGTGCCGACGCGACACGGGCCGTGCCGAGCATCTGCTCGATGTCGTCGAGCAGTTCGCCGAACCGTCCTCCGCGCACGGCGTGGGCCAGCTTCAGGCCACCACCGGCACCGCAGGAGCGGCAGTGGTAGTTGCCTTCGCCGAACTTGTCCGTGTACTGGAAGCGGTCGGTACCGCCACAGCCATCGATGGGACATGGCAGGTTCTTGCCCTTGAGGATGTCTTCGTCGACGCCCAGTTTTCGCAGGATGGACGTCCAATGCCCGTGCGCACGGGACTTCAAGTCCTTCACGCGCACTTCAAAGTCATTGTTCATGATGTCGTCCGATGAGTCGGCAGCCTCGGCACACGTGGCCCACCTGGAGGGTGTGCACCATGCGCCGAGGAGACCGGGGTTGTTGATTCAGCCGCAGCTGCCGACGTGGTTGCACTCGGGGCAGCGCTCGCAGCCGTCGACGCGCTGCAGGGCCCGCGCCCCGCACTCGGGGCACTGACGGCCGCGCGTCACGAAGCTCGACGACGCCGGCAGCGATGCCACGCTGTCGGCCGAGGCCACAAAGCCTTCGAAGCCCAACTGCAGTTCCAACTGCCTCGACAGGCGCGCGGACAGCTCAAGCACCGGCACTTGCGTGCCCTCTGCATCCAGGAATCCGCGCTTGGCCAGCATCTGCTGCAGCCAATAGCCGATCGCCGCGACCTCGGAGTCGTGCCAGCGCCTGGCCATGTGCCCGTCACCACGCTGCACACTGCCGCACTGGACCGGTCCCTTGTCCCAGACCACTTCGCGCATGTTCATCAGCGCCTTCTCGATCGAGCCGCCGGAGCGGCCCACCATCGAGAGCATCCGCATGTTCGAGGCGATCCATTGCTGGCCCTCGTCGCGCTGACCCGCCGGCATGAAGAACTCCACCGGCCGCTCGATGACGACCTGTTGGCCGTTGACGCTGCCCGCAACGCGCATGAAGTTGATGGTCAGGTAGACCGACTTCTTGCCTTCGCTCGTGTGGTACTCGACCTTCGAGGTCACGCCTTCGAGATCGCCCTCGGGTCGGCTGTCGAACTGCTTGCGCAGCGGATCGTCATCCTGAGCTGGCCTTGCTGTCTGCGCGGCTTGCTCACCCTCGACGCTCAAGATGGAACCGGTCACCGCATTGGGTCTGAACGTCGCCAACCCTTTGATGTCGGCCTTCCAGGCCCATAGGTACAGGTCCTTGAACTGCTCGTAGGGATAGTCCGCCGGGACGTTGACCGTCTTGGAGATGGCGGTGTCGATGCAGGGAGCGACGGCCGCAACCATCGCGGCGTGGGCCATGGCGCTCATCTCGAGCGCAGTGACGAAGGCGGATGTCAGCGGCGCCGCTTCGCCCTTGAGGCGGCGATACAGCCGCCATGCGTGGTCCTCGACCCCGTACTCCTGGATGCTGCCGTCGGGCATGCGCTTCTTGCGCGTGTACCGCCAGCTGAACGCCGGCTCGATCCCATTGCTCACGTTGTCCGCGAACGCCAGGCTGATCGTGCCGGTCGGCGCGATCGACAGCAGGTGCGAGTTGCGGATGCCGTACTGCCGGATCTGCTCCCGCAGATGTTGCGGCAGACGTGACGCGAAGGTCCCGCGCGAAAGGTACAGCTCTGCGTCGAACAGCGGGAACGGCCCGCGCTCTCGCGCGAGGTCGATGGAGGCCTGGTAGGCCGCGTCTCGCAACAGCTCGGAGATCCGTCGAGCCTGCCCGCGCGCCTCGGGCGTGTCGTACCGCAACCCGAGCATCACGAGGGCATCGCCCAGGCCGGTGAAGCCCAAGCCGACCCGACGCTTGTCCATAGCCTGCTGCTTCTGTTGCAGCAATGGCCAGACAGTGGCGTCGAGCACGTTGTCGAGCATGCGCACTGCGGTTCCGACCACGCGGGCGAAGGCTTCCTCGTCGAATCTCGCGTTCGGCTCGAACGGGTCGAGCACGAAGCGGGTCAGGTCGATGGAGCCCAGGCAGCAGCAGCCGTAGGCCGGCAACGATTGCTCGCTACACGGATTGCAGGCTTCGATCGTCTCGCAGTACGACAAGTTGTTGTCGCGATTGATCGTGTCGATGAACAGCACGCCAGGTTCGGCGTGGTCATAGGTGGACCGCATGATCTGGTCCCACAGGACCCGTGCCTTTACGGTTCGATAGACCCAGGGTCCCTGACCGGCGTAAAGCTGGTAGGCGCCCGCGGCCACCTGGGCGGCTCCCGGTTGCGCGGCGTGCTTCAGGTCGATGTCGCCGTCGTTGACCACGGCCTGCATGAAGGCGTCGGTCAAGGCCACCGAGAGGTTGAAGTTCTTCAGGCCGCCGGTGTCCTTGGCGTGGATGAACTCCTCGATGTCGGGGTGGTCGCAGCGGAGCACGCCCATCTGGGCGCCTCGTCGCGCACCGGCGCTCTCCACCGTCTCGCAGGAGCGGTCGAAGATCTGCATGTAGCTCACCGGGCCCGACGCGTGGCTGCGCGTGCTGCCGACCCAGGCACCGCGTGGGCGGATGCGCGAGAAGTCGTAGCCCACGCCACCGCCGCGACGCATGGTCTCAGCGGCCTCGGTCAACGCGGTATAGATGCCGGGGTGGCCATCGTCCATCTGGGCGATGGAGTCGCCTACCGGCTGCACGAAGCAGTTGATGAGCGTCGCTGCGAGGTCCATGCCCGCAGCCGACTGGATGCGACCGGCCGGCAGGAAGCCCCGCTGGAGCGCCCGCAGGAACTCGGCACGATGCTTGTCGCGGCGGTCAGGCTCGACGTCCGCGAGAGCCGTGGCGACGCGCGTGTTGACGTCGTCGATGGTTGATTCGTCGCCCTTGCAGTACTTTTCGCGAAGGACGTCGACACTGATGGGCTGCGGCTCGAGGGCAGCAGCGGGTGGGGCAAAGTCACTGAGGTTCATGTGAACTCCTCGGGTACGTGATGCCCACGCGGCAAGGCGCTGCCAGGCCGCACGCCTTGAAGGCGTGGACTGGCAGGCTCGGATGCGCGACGGTGGGCTGAAGAGGCAGGCAATCGGCCACGGAATGGCCGGACTGCTGCCCGCCGGACGGGATGGGTGGTGCAGGCGTGGTACCTGCATGGGGCCGCTTAGGGGCAGCGGCCGCGATTCAAGGGCTGACTTCGCGCCGGAGGGCGCCAGGCCTGTCAGCTGCCTGTGGGGAACTCGGTTCTTTCCGAAGGGCTGCCATCCCTTCGGAAAGAACCGCCGTGAGGCGACTCCTTCCGGAGCGCGGTCCTCCTGTTGCCAGGGGGAGCCGCTTTCCGATGCATGTGCGCGTCGTGGTCGATCGTCGTGCCCATGGGCATGTCGGATCGATCGCCGTCGCGCCGTTACTTCGCGGGACTACTGTCGAGCGGGCACGAGCTCAGGGTTCGCGATGCGCCAGGTCGGCGCCACCGCGAACCCGGTGGGCGTGCGCCGACCGGTGTCTTCGAAGAGCCCGGTGGCAAGCATCGAGTCGATCAGCGGCTCGTTCTCGGACCACGACTTCACCGAAAGTTCGTCGTCCGAGAGCACGGCGCCGTAGGGCACGAGGTTGCAGCTCAGGGTTGCGAGCGGCTCGGGCGGCTCGTCGCCGTCCGCCGTGTAGAGCTGGACGTAGATGGCGCCACCCTTGGGATAGCGGCCGACGTGGATGCTGGCCAGGCCGTAGGGGGTCTGGACCGAGCCGATGCTTGGAAGGTTCATCGACATGGGGGTTGCTCCTTGCGAGATCGGGGGAGCCCGACGCGCTACGGCGCGAGAGGCTCGGTGTAGAGGAGGCCGCACGCCAAGGCGTGGCCGATGGGATGGCTGGCAAGCTCGGGTGCTGTGGCCAGCCACTGATGCGGCACGACACCGTCCAGCCGTGCGATCTGGAAGCCTGCGGCCTCCGCGTGCACCTGGTAGGCGGGCCGATCCACGCCGGCCACGACGAAGGTGCGGCCGGCGTTGCCGGTGAGGACTTCGCATTCCTTCACGAGGTGTTCGAACTCACCCACCGAGCGCACGGGCAGCAGGTGCTGCATGCACGCGGTGCGGATGGGAAGGGCCTGAGCATTCATCGAGGTCTCCTAGTCGTCGTCGGTGACGACGCAGGTCAGTCGGCGGCTCGTGACGTCGCGAGGGATCGCAGCGGTGAGCCGGGAAGGATGAGATGGCCGCACCGTGGAGGTGGAAGCCGAGGTGAGCAACGGCTCGGCGTTTCGCCTGCCCGTGCCTTCGCCGACTTCGTCGAGAGTGCACAGCAGGTGAACCACCGGTGCCTGGGCCTCCCCGCCGATGGCGGGTGCCATGGAGGTCGTAGCCTCGGGATCGAATCCCTCGAGGGGCTCGTCCAACTTGCCGGCGATCCCCCAGAGTACGAGGATGACGACCAGCAGCACCTCGGGTCGCATCAGTTGATGTGGCATGGCATCTCCGGGGTGCGAGCGCCGCTCCCGTCGAGCGGCAGCGCGAACAGGTCGGGCTGGGCGGAGTCCCAGGACACCGATGCCTCGTGGCGACGGATCTGCTCGTTGAGCCACTGCGGATTGGCCGTCAGCTGCGCCGCAGCGAAGTGGGGATCGCTGTAGAACAGGTCCTGCGCCCACTGCGGATAGCGTGCGACGGACTCCCGCAGCCACCGTCGCGCATTGACGAGGAGCCATTGGCGAATCTCGTCGACGTCCAGCAGCCCGAAGTACGCGGTGGGCGACAAGGGGCTGGTGCCGACGACGCGCACGCACGAGGCGAACGAGAAGGGCCGGTGATCGTTCGCGGGACTGGTCAGTGCCCAGTCGAGCGTCTCGATCTTCTCCTCCAGGGGCGTCTCGGGGTCCGTGAGCTTCTTCAGCTCTTGCAGGAGCACCCAATGCAGTTGCACGACGGCCGCTTCGCTCCACGTGACCTCGTCGTCTGCCGAGACCGGCGCAGTCGGTTCGTCGAGCGCCTGCAGCGGCCATTGGTGCAACTGCAGGGTATGGATGGCCTCGGCGCTGCCGGGGATGGAAAGAGGCTCCTCGCAGTCGAAGAGGGAGCCCCGGATACAGGCGTTGGTGGCACTCATGGTGAGCATCGCTGCCTCCAAGGGAATGCGGAGCAACGCCTGTCCCCATCGGGGCAGCGAGTGCCCCGCGGGGGTTGAGGTGGAGGCCGGTCATGAACCGGCATTCAAGGGCTGGCTTCGGCGGCGCGTGCCGCGTCAATCGGTGTGCCAGCTACCGATCGGGAAACACCTTTCGGCGCACGACCAGGAAGGTCGCGCCTCGAAAGGCTGATCGGCGGATGAGGGTGTGCCCGATGTGGGCGGCGCGTCGTATCGACGCTCTGGAGGGCTTGCCTGATTTGGGGTGCAGGGCCAGCTACTGCACGTGCAACACCTTAGCGCCGGGTGCCCGGCTTTGTCAACGATGGGGCGACGCGCGATTTCGGCAGGGGGTTGGGCCCGCCTTTACGGTGGCGCGCGACGGGCGCGCTCGGGATGATTGCGGTACGCGTCAATTTCACCCGGACCACGGAGAGGCCCCATGACTTCGACCCGACTCGCCGTCATCGACACCGGTCAGGTGAACGAGCGCATCCTGAACAAGGACGAGTACCGCGCCGACTTCCGAAAGGTTGAAGGCGCGTCGCTCAAGCGCACGACACATTTGTCGAGTCCGCACGCCAAGCGGTTGTTCGCCCGGTGCTTCTACAGCTTCCAGGCCTCGATGTACTTCATCAGCGAGCTCGGGCGGGTCAAGCTCGACCACGAGGTGGTGGAGCGCATCGAGCAGAACATCCGCGAGTCGCTGGACTCGGCGACCACAGAGATCAACACGGCGATCGACCAGGCCGAGGCCCTGCTCAAGCATCACAACATCGATGTGCTGGCTTCCTACGACACGGTGCCGCTGCAGGTGGAGATTGGCATCACGTCGTCGTTCGGTCGGCGCTACTTCGACCTGATGCACAAGCTCGATGTCGTCATGCCCATGATGGAGACGCTGGCCATCGAGGAGATCATCAACGAGCGGGAGCTCGAGACGCGCCGGTCGATGTACAAGCGCGCCGTGCTCCACATCTCGACGCGGGCGCGCAACCTCTGGATGGGCGTGCGACGGCGGATGAACGAACGCGATGCACGGCTGGCCGCAGAGGCGGCCAAGCCCAAGCCCACGGGGCAGCGCCGGACCGCGTCGGGTGAACCAGATGGTGGAACTGTGGACGAAAGCGGTATCGGAACCCCGGCCGTTGCGATTGCGAGCGAGGAGGCGAGTGCGGTGCACGCAGGTTCACCTACTGTTCCCGGGGAACTTCACGAGCCGGCTGGTCAGGATCAGGAGGCCGTGCGGGCAGCCGCCTAAGCGCCAGCAGCCAGGCGGTCCACGATCCACTGCCGAAGTGCGGCGCGGCCGTCGTCATCGGCCACCAGTTGCTTCGGATTTCGACCGGCGAGGTCCGCGATCGGCAACGACACCCATAACGACATCCCGAGCGACGACGAAACGAGACGCTCGGGCACGTCCTCGTATCCGAGCTCGAGCAGCACCTTGCGCACGTGGGCGATGGCCATGAGGTCTGCCGGCATGCGGTGCGCTGTTTCCGTGGCCCGTGTTCGGTCTCAGTCCGGTCGCTCGGCGGAGTAGTCGACGCGACGGTAGCGATCCATCACACGCATTTCGACGATCCCGAGCCACTTCGCCACCAGTTCCTCGGACTTGCCGCGGCGCAGCTGGCGCAGGGCGAAGGTGTGCCGCAGGCGATAGGCACCACCCTCGCACAGGCTCTTGTCGATGCCGGAGGCTTCGAGGACCGAACGGACGGCGTCGTAGTGCGTCACCTTGCCCCATGGCTTGCCAGTACGCGTCGCGGGAAACAGGAAGTCGCCAGCGAGCTTCTGCTCCTTGCGCACCTGCAGCCAATAGGCCAGCAC
>NZ_JALHPM010000240.1:0-7928 GCF_022842525.1 Luteitalea sp. | reverse complement strand
GAGTACGCGCGGGCCCTCATCGGGTGTCGGCTGCCGCGGGCGCTGGCCGCGGGCGACCCCTTCGAGCCGGGCGATCTCGGGACGCCGCCGCGAGGGCGCGGGTGATCGCGCCCAACGTTCTGGTCACGGCGGCCTCGCGTCGCGTCGCGCTCGTCCGTGCCTTGCAGGGCGCGCTGACGCGACTCACCCCCCTCGGCCAGGTGATCGCCACCGACATCGACCCGTTCTCGCCGGCCGTGCACCTGGCCGACGCCGCGCAGGAAGTGCCGCGCAGCGACCATCCGGCCTACGTGGAGGCGCTCCTGGCCGTGTGCGCCACGCACGACGTCGGCGTGCTGGTGCCGACCATCGACGACGAACTGGAGATCATCGCGGCCGCCGCCGGGCGTTTTGCCGACGCCGGCGTCGTGGTGATGGCGCCGCACGTCGAGACGGCCCGCATCTGCCGCGACAAGTTGCTGACCGCAGCGCACCTCGAACGCCATGGCGTCCGCGTCGCCGTGACGTGGTCAGAGGCGGACGTGCGCGCCCAGCCCCCGCCGCCGCCGCTGTTCATCAAGCCGCGCACGGGCCGCGGCAGTGTCGGGGCCTACCGCGTCAGGAGTCTCGAGCAACTGCGGTTCTTCCTCGACTACGTGCCGGACCCGGTCGTGCAGGAGTATCTGGACGGGCCCGAGTACACCATCGATCTCTTCTGCGATCTCGAGGGGCGCGCCGTGGCCGCCGTGCCGCGCGAGCGGCTCGTGATCCGGTCGGGCGTGACCGACCGTGGCCGCACCGTGCGGAGCCAGGTGCTGATCGATCTCGCGCTGCGCTGCGCGGAGGTGTTGCAGTTCCGGGGCGCCGTCAACGTCCAGTGCCGGGTCGTCGACGGCACACCGGTCATCTTCGAGATCAATCCGCGGTTCAGCGGCGGCATCCAGCTGACCATCGCCGCCGGGGCCGATTTCGCCGAGTGGACCATTCGTGTCGCGCGTGGCGAGGTCGTGACGCCCTGCGTCGGTGCGTTCACCGACGGCCTGCGCATGAGCAGCTACGAATCCTCGCTGTTCCTCACGGACGCCGACGCGCGGGTCCTCGAACGGGCCGACCCCACGGTGGCGCCGGAGCGGCCATGACGTCGCCGGCCCGGGCCGTCGTCATCCTGCAGGCCCGGCTCGGGTCGCACCGCCTCCCCGGCAAGGTGCTCGCTCCCCTCGGCGCCTGGACCCTGGTCGAGTACTGCGTGGCCCGCCTGGTTGCCGCCGACGTCGGTCCGGTGGTCCTGGCCACCACGACCAACCCCGAGGATCAGGCGCTGCTCGCCCTCGGCGCGCGCCTCGGCATCCCCACCTGGGCTGGACCGGTCGACGACGTGCTGGCGAGGTATGTGGAGGCGGCGGCGGCGTGGCCGGACGCCGAGTATGTGCTGCGGGCGACCGCTGACAACCCCTTCGTGGACGTGGGCACCTCCGGGCGCCTCCTCAAGGCCCTGTCCGACGGTGCCGATTACGCCGTCGAGGAGGCGCTGCCAGTGGGCACTGCCGTGGAGGGTATCCGGCGCACCGTCCTGCTGCAGGCGGAGCGGGAGGCCGACGCGCCCTACGACCGTGAGCACGTCACCCCCTGGGTCCGCCGGACCGACGGGATCGTACGCGTGACCCCCCTGGCTCCTCCGGACGTACGCGCTCCGGACCTGCGACTGACCGTGGATACTGCCGACGACCTCGCCCTTGCCCGACGCCTCGTGATGGATCTCGAGGCCGGTGGTCGCGACGCACGTCTGGCCCCGCTCTCCGAGGTCATCGCCGCCGCTCGGCGGCTGGCGATGGGGGAGGGCACATGATTCGCGTGACTCGCCTCGACGGGACGCCCCTGCTGGTCAACATCGACCAGATCACCTGGATCGAGTTCAATCCCGACACCGTCATCGCCCTCGCCAACGGCGAGAAGCTGCTCGTGCGCGATGCCCCGAACGACATCGTCAGCCGCGTGCAGGACTACAAGCGCGGCCTGCTGGTGCCGCCGGTGCGCGAACGTCGCGGGGAGGTCACGGCGCTGCGCGCCGTGGAGTAGCCCGTGGCTGCCCGCCGCACGCGCGCCTACGACCCGCTGTCGCTCATCGGCCTGCCGCTCGGTCTGCTGATGATCGTGGGCGGCCACGTGGCCGAAGGGGGCAAGATCGGCTCGCTGCTCCAGGGAGCGGCGGCGTTGATCGTCTTTGGCGGCACGCTCGGCGCGGTCCTGCTGAGTCATCCCCTGCGGGACGTCAAGGCGGCGTGGCGCAGCCTGCGTGACGTGTTCGTGGACGACCTGCTCCCGGCCACCCAGGTGCTCGATGCCATCGGCCGTCTGGCGGTCAAGGCACGCAAGGACGGCATTCTCTCGCTCGAGGACGAGCTCGACTCGCTGTCGGACCCCTTCATGCGGCGCGGCCTCCGCCTCGCCGTCGACGGCACCAACCCGACGACGCTGCGCAACATGCTCGAGGCCGAGAACGACGGCCGCGAGGAGTTCGAGGAGGGACCGGCCCGCGTCTACGAGGCGGCCGGAGGCTATGCGCCGACCGTGGGCATTCTCGGCGCCGTGCTCGGTCTCATCCACGTCATGGAGAACCTCAGCGATCCGAGCAAGCTCGGGTCGGGGATCGCCGTGGCGTTCGTCGCCACCGTCTACGGCGTCGGGTCGGCCAATCTGATCCTGCTGCCGATTGCCGCCAAGCTTCGCGGCCGGGCGCTGCGGCGCGCCCGCCGGCGCGAGGTGATTCTGGAGGGCGTCCTGGCCATCCAGGAGGGCCAGAATCCCCGCCTCATCGATCAGAAACTGCGAGGCCTGCTGGCCGCCGAAGAGGCCGCGCCGCAGGCGGGGGCGCGCCGGAGGGCGGCGTGACCGGCCGACGCGTGCGCCGACGTCGCCATGCCGCGCCGGCGGTGAGCCACGAGCGCTGGCTCGTGTCGTACGCAGACTTCATCACGCTGCTGTTCGCGTTCTTCACCACGATGTACGCCATCTCCACGGTCGACGCCCGCAAGCTGTCGTCGATGGTGGACTCGATGCAGGTGGCCTTCGACTCGCGCGGCATCGCCATCCCCGCGCCCGACTCGGTGCCGCCTCGCAAGGCCACCGACGACAGGGTGCCCGCCCTCAGCGACGAGCAGCGTGAACGGGCGCTGGCCCAGCAGCTGCGCGAACGGCTCCAGGGGTCGTCGGTCGACGTCACCATCGACCATCGCGGCATCGTCGTCTCGATCAACGAGGCCGGCAGTTTCTCGACCGGCAGCGCCGATCTGTCGCCGGTCGCCCGCGAGGTGCTGGGGCAGCTGGCCACGACCCTCGGGCGTGATGCCCAGATGAAGCTGCGCGTCGAGGGCCACACCGACGATGTGCCGATTCAGAGCGGACGCTACGGCTCGAACTGGGACCTCTCGACGGCGCGCGCCACCTCCGTCGTGAGCTACCTGGTGGAGCAGGTCGGCATCGCGCCGCAGCGCCTGTCGGCGGCGGGCTATGGAGAGTTCCACCCGCGGGTGGACAATCGCACGGCCGCCGACCGGGCCCGCAACCGCCGGGTGGACATCGTGATTCTGAACGACGCCACCGCCGCCAGCGAGGAGCCGCGCCTGCGGCGGCCGGGCGCCGGATCCAGCGAGAGTGCACCGTCCACGCTGCCGAGCGGCCGGGTCTTCGCGGGCTGATAACATCCCGAAGCGCATGCGGATCGCGCTTCTCCAGCTCAACCCGACCGTCGGGGCCCTCGAGGCCAATGCGACCCGCATCGAGGCGGCCGTCAGGGCCGTCAGGGGGACCGTCGACGTGTGCGTCACGCCGGAGATGGCCCTGACCGGCTATCCGCCGCGTGACCTGCTGCTGGTGCCGGGGTTCGTCGCGCGAGGGCAGGAGGTCGCTGCTCGACTGGCCGCGGCGCTCGCCGGTGGCCCCTCGGTCCTGCTCGGGATGCCCATCCCCTCGGGCGTCGAAGCGGGACGCCCCCTGCTCAATGCGGCGGTCCATCTGCATGCCGGCGTGGTGGGGCAGTCGTTCGCCAAGTCGCTGCTGCCGACGTACGACGTGTTCGACGAGGACCGCTATTTCGAGCCCGGGCTGGCCGTCGAGGCGCTGACGGTCGGCGACCACCGGGCCGCCGTGAGCATCTGCGAGGACGTCTGGAACGACCCCGACGTCTGGACGACGCGCCGCTACGGTGGCGACCCGGTGGCGGCCTTGCGCGCGCTGGCCACGCCCGTGCTCCTGAACATGTCGGCGTCGCCCTACGCCCAGGGCAAGCTGGCGCAGCGCGAGCACCTGCTGGCCCATCTGGCGTGCAAGTACGGCGTCTGGGCCTGCTACGCCAATCAGGTCGGCGCCAACGACGACCTCGTCTTCGACGGGCGCAGTCTGGCCTTCTCGCCCGACGGCGTGTGCGTCGGCCGGGCGGCCGCGTTCGCCGAGGACACGCTGATCGTCGACACGGCGGCCCCGGCCACGGCCGTGGCCCCCTGGGACGCCCCGGTCGAGGCCGAGGTCTTTGCCGCCCTGGTGCTCGGGGTGCGGGACTACGCGCGCAAGTGCGGATTCACGAAGGCCCTGCTCGGCCTGTCGGGCGGGATCGACTCGGCACTGACGGCGGTCGTCGCCGTCGAGGCCCTCGGGCGCGAGCACGTCACCGGCGTGCTCATGCCGTCGCCCTTTTCGAGCGAGGGCAGTCTCACGGATGCTCGAGCCCTCGCCGAGGCGCTGGGCATGGCGACCCACGAACTGCCCATCGCCCCGGTCATGGCCGCCTTCGATGACGTGCTGGCCGCCCCGTTCGCGGGGCGCCCAGCCGACGTGACGGAGGAGAACCTGCAGGCGCGCATCCGGGGATCCCTGCTGATGGCGCTCTCCAACAAGACCGGCGCCCTGCTGCTCACGACCGGCAACAAGTCGGAACTCGCCACCGGGTACTGCACGCTGTACGGCGACATGAACGGCGCCCTGGCGGTGATTGCCGATGTCTACAAGACGCTGGTGTACCGTCTCGCGCGCTGGGTCAACCGCGGCGGCGTCGTGATTCCCCCGTCCACCATCGACAAGGCCCCGTCGGCGGAACTGCGGCCGAATCAGACGGATCAGGACAGCCTGCCGCCTTACGACGTGCTCGACGCCATCCTCGTGCGCCACGTGGAGCAGTGCGTGGATGGCCCCGGACTCGAGGCCGCCGGCTTCGACCCCGAGGTGGTGCGGCGGGTGCTTCACCTCGTTCGCATCTCCGAGTTCAAGCGCAAGCAGGCCGCGCCCGTCCTCAAGGTCACGCCAAGGGCGTTCGGCACGGGGTGGCGCATGCCGATCGCGCGCGGCACCTGGGGCTGAGCCGCGGACCGGGGGCGTCAGGCTCCCGGTCTGGGCTACCAGCCAGAGTGGTCGACTCCCGCGTCGTGCCCACGCATTGAAGGAGCGGCCCCGGCCGGCCGATTGCCCGTCCGGAGGGACAGGTCAGACCTGGTTCCCGCTTCCGGAGCGCACATGCACGGCTTTCCCGACGATTCTTCCTTGCTGTCTCTCGTCTCCCCGCCTCCAGATCGCTCGCGCACGGGGACGCTCGACGACCCGACGGGCGTCCTGCGCCACGTCCAGGGCTTGTTGACGGCCGCGGCGGAGGGGGGAGTGAGCTCGACGGCGCTGTTGCTGTCGGTCCTGGCGCGGCGCGACCGCGCCCTCGCGGCGCGCGCCCGTCGCACGGCCGAATGGGCGCGGCTGCTGGCCGAATGCCTCGGGCGTGAGGACCTGGCCAGGGAGGCCCACGACGTGGCGCTGCTGGCCGACATCGGGCACCTCGCCGTGGTGGCGTCCTTCGACAACCCGTGGCTGGAGTGGCAACGCCGCCGCGCCTCCCACGATCTCCTGCAGGCCGTGCCGGACCTGGCGCACCTGGCGCCCGCCGTTCTGTCGGTCAGCGAGCGGTTCGACGGCGACGGCATCCCGCTCGGACTGCACGGCGACGAGATTCCCCTGACGGCGCGCATCGCCCGGCTGGTGCGCGATTTCGATCTGGCGAGCCACGGCTGGTGGCCTGGCCAACCCGCGGCCGTCAGCGCGCGGGCCTGTTCCAACCTGGTGTCGCTGGCGGGGCAGACCCTGGATCCAGCGCTGGTACATACCTGGCTGCGTGTCCTGGACCGCGAAGTCGCGGCCGATGTGGCCTAGAAGAGGGACGCGTCCATGCTCGTGATTGTGGGTTCACTCATCGTGCTCGGGTCCGTCGCCGGCGGTTTCATGATGCACGGCGGCGTCCTGGGCGCCCTGTGGCAGCTCAACGAAGTGATCATCATCGGCGGTGCGGCCATCGGGGCGATGATCATCGGCACGCCGATCTCGCTCATCAAGGCGCTGATCGCCCGCTTCGGCGGCTTCTTCAAGAGCCCGCCGACCAAGGATCTCTATCTCGACCTGCTGGCCCTTCAGTACCAGCTCTATCGCTTGACGCAGCAGTCGGGCGTGATGGCCCTCGAAGCGCACGTCGAGGAACCGGAGAAGAGCACCATCTTCAGCAAGTTCCCGACGTTCCTGGCCAACCACCACGCGGTGGCGTTCCTGTCGGACTCGGTGCGCGTCATCATCCTCGGCGGCGTCACGCCGCACGACCTCGAGTCCCTGATGGACGAGGACCTCGAGGTGCATCACCACGAATCGCTCAAGCCGGCCCAGGCGCTGGCCAAGGTGGCCGACGCGCTGCCCGGCCTCGGCATCGTCGCCGCGGTGCTCGGCATCGTCATCACGATGCAGGCCATCGGCGGACCGCCGGAAGAGATCGGCCACAGCGTCGCGGCGGCGCTCGTCGGGACGTTCCTCGGCATCCTCGCCTCCTACGGCTTCGTGCAGCCGATGTCGAGCGCCATGGAGCATGCGGTCGATGCCGAAGGCCGCTACCTGGTCTGCATCAAGGCGGGTCTGCTGGCCGTGTACAAGGGTTTCCCGCCGGCGATTGCCGTCGAGTTCGCGCGCCGGACCCTGCCCGAGGACGTGCGCCCGACCTTCACGGAATCCGAGCAGGCCTGCAAGGGACAGAAGGACGCGGCTGCGGCCGCCTAGGACATCGCCATGGCTGCCCAGCACGCACCGGTCATCATCGTCAAGAAGGTGAAGGGGGGCCACGGTGGCCACCATGGCGGCGCCTGGAAGGTGGCCTACGCCGACTTCGTGACGGCGATGATGGCCTTCTTCCTGGTGATGTGGCTCGTCAACCAGAGCCCCGCCGTCAAGAACTCGGTGCAGTCGTACTTCCAGGACCCCGGGGTCTTCGAGTACGACCACGGGCGCTCACCGATCGCCGCCGGCGCCGGCATCGTCGGCAACGGTGGTGGCGGGCAGGGCAGCGACGTGGCCGCGGCCACGGCCGCGCTCGAGCGAGCCGCCGAGCGCATCAAGGAACAGATCAAGGCCATCCCCGGCTTCAAGAACCTCGAGTCGCAGATCGAAGTCAAGGTGACCGCCGAGGGGTTGCGCATCGAACTGCAGGAGGGCGGTCAGTCTACGTTCTTCGATTCGGGCAGTTCGCACGTCAAGGCCGAGACGCGCGAGGTGCTGGCCGTGATCGGCCGTGAACTCGCCTCGTTGCCGCAGGGAATCGCGGTGGAAGGGCACACCGATGCGGCGCCGTTCGGCCGCGACCGGTCCTACACGAACTGGGAACTGTCGGCCGACCGCGCCAACGCGGCCCGACGGATCATGGAAGAGGCGGGCATGCCCGCCGGTCACGTCAAGGCCATCCGCGGGTTCGCCGATACCATCCTGCGGACCCCCGACGAGCCGTTCGACCCGCGCAATCGCCGGGTGTCGATCGTGGTCCAGAACGAGAAGGCCGCACGCGCGGCCAAGGCCGCCGGATCGGTCCCCGGCGCTCCCGAGGCGACCGGGGCGGAGCCGGCCGCGGCCAGCGAGCCGGCGCACCCGGCCGAGGAGCACGCGCCGCC
>NZ_JALHPM010000239.1:0-8050 GCF_022842525.1 Luteitalea sp. | reverse complement strand
CCGGCGGCGGGACCGGCGGCGGCACGATTGGCGGCGCACGTTCGATTGACATCAACGAGGTGCTGTCGATCGTCCGTGCGGTGCACGATGGCACCGGCGCCGACCTCGGGTCCCGCTCGTCACGCGACAGCCGGAACCGTTTCTTCGCAAGCGCGATCGCCGTCGTGCACTTCGGCCACGGACGCTACAACTCGAGGGGGCCGGATGCCGGCTGGTGCATCAAGGATGGCGGTTCAGGGCGTCCGCAGTCGGATGACGTCGCCGTGCGCTGCAACTCGCGCGACGCGTGGGACCTCATCGGCAGTGCCGGCGCCAACGGCTACTCGTTCCACATCGACTACATCGGACGGCTGCCGGGTGACCAGAACGTCTACCCGCCGCCGCGGTCGGCGCTGCCGTAAGGCCGCGCGGGCCCGCCCGCGCCCCTGCCGTACATGACTCGGGCCGACTGGTCACCTGACCAGGCCGGCCCGAATGCTGTACGGAGGCGAACCGAACTCGCCCCCTGCCTCAGTGCGCCCCCGACGATGCCGGCGGGCCTGCCCTGAGCGGCGTCGAAGGGCTCAGAAGCGGACGCGGAGACCGCCGCCGAACTGGACGCCGCCGATCTTGGTGCTCGCCGTGTTGCTGACGACGAGGAACTCCGACGAGGCTTCGGCGTAACGCACGTAGCCGCCGAGGCGGAAGCTCGTCGTGCCGGACTGGTACACCGGGTATGACACGTCAGCCCCCACGTGACCGCCCCAGGCGTTCGCCTTGCGCGTCGTCGACTGATTGGTGACGTTCACCGTGGTGAACGCGCTGCCCGCCTCGGAAATGACCACGCTGTTGACGACGTCCTGGGTGAAGCGGAACTGCGAGGGCCCGGCGTAAATCTGCACATCAAGCTTCTCGCCGAGCGCGAGGCGGTAGCCGAGGCTCAGGTGCAGCGCCTGCTCGGTGCGCTTCATGTCGGGCACGGTGGCCGAGAACGAGCGCGGACGGCTGAAGAAGATCGGGTGCGGCGCCTGTCCCGACACCGACGCTTCACCGAGGCTCGTGGTGCGGTGGAAGTTCGCGCCGATCGTGAAGTTGCCCACCACCCGCGCACCGACGCCGAAGTCGATCACCGCGCCGCTCGAGATGTCGTCGCTGCTCACGCTGAGCCGTCCGACCTCGTCGTACAGGTTGAACGTGCCGTCGTCGGCATAGGTCTGCGAGCCCGGTTCGAACGCGCCGCTCACCGACAGGAAGAAGCGCGACTCATCGGTCTGCGCCGCCGCTTCGCTCACCCCCGCCAGGAGGCCCGCCATCACCAGTGCCGTTACCAATCGCATCGTCGTCTCCGCTCCCACGAAGTGGCGCCTCGCGCCGGAACTCTGCCCACACGGGGGACATTCGTCTGGTGTGGCAGACGTCGGATGGTAGCACGCCGGCGCAGGACTGGTCGAAATAGCACAGACAAATTCGGAGGCGTGGAGTATCATCAAGCGGCTCTGGACCGGGTCCGGTCCGCCATCGTTCGAGGAGTGACTGACTAATGGATCGACGACTGCTTCGCGTTGCGGCGGGCTTTGGCGCGCTAGCTCTCATTTCCGCCTGTGCACAGGCTCCGGGTGGTCCTACGTCACCGACGTCGGCGGCGTCCTCGTCGACCGCCAATCCCGACGGGTCCACGCTCAAGGTCAGCGCGCCGTCGCTCGCGAGCCCGATCGGAGGCACCCGGGTCACCACGGTGCGTCCCACGTTCACCTTCGCGGCGGCCACCGGCCGATTCGCGGCGACGCTGCCCACCCACCGTCTCGAAGTCCTCGACGCGGCGGGAACGGTGATTGCGGCCCGTACCATCGCCGCCGGGCAGACCTCGTTCGCCGCCGACACCGACCTGGCCACCAACACGAACTATCTGTGGCGCGTCCGCGCCGAACTCGATGGCGCGGTGGGCCCCTGGTCCGGCATCGAGTCGTTCGCCACGCCCGTGCCGGTCGTGGCGCCCCCGACGGGTGGGGGGCTGCCATTCCCGATTCCGGCGGCCTGTGGGCCGGGCGGGGCATCCGATCGTCTGCCGTGCGTGAGGGCCGTCGCGGCCCTGTCGAACGAGTGGAGCCGGTGTGCCCGGGGAAGCGCGATCGGTTGTCACCGCTTCACCCGCCAGGTTGCCTTCTCCCTGGCGCAGTCCGACCCGGGCTGGCGAATGATCATTGCAGCTCCCGGTGGGCTGGCCTGCGACTGCAACCGGTGCGCCGCGGGACTTGGCAACGGCTCGACGTTCGTTCGCGAAGACACGGTCGTCTACAGTGACGGTCGGGTCTACGACATGGTCGGCGGCGCCGGTGGGCCGACACCGTCGCTCCAGTGGTCGGGCCCGTTCGGTCTCGCCGGCCAGGGCCGGACCGTGCCCGTTCTCTGCGAATAGCGGCCTAGCGGCCCTCCCGGCGCGAACGGGAGGCTAATCGGGGACGGATACCTCATGGTATCTGTCCCCGTCGCACGTACAATCTTCTTAAAAGCACCGTGGCCGATACCTCCGACACTTTCTACAAGTCGTTCTCCGAGAAGAAGCTCACCGGCTATGGCAGCGGGCGGCGCAGCCGCATCGAGCAGCACCGGCTGGCGCTGCTCCACCGCTACAAGCCGGCGCCGGGCGACATGGTGGAAGTGGGCCCCGGCCACGGAACGCTCGCTGAACAGGCGGTGGCCGCCGGCTGGCGCTACACCGCCATCGAAGCCAGCCGCATCCTCATCGACGTGCTGCGCGGCAAGGGGCTCGCGGTCATCGAGTCGTGGGCGCCGCCGATTCCCGTGCCCGACGCGAGCGTCGATGTCGTCTACGCCGATCAGGTGCTCGAACACATGAACGGCATCGAGCAGGCGCGGCAGTTCACCGCCGAGGCATTGCGGGTGCTGCGCCCGGGCGGCGTGCTCTACGTGGTCGTGCCCGACTACCTCAAGGAACGCACGTTCTTCTGGGACGTCGACTACACGCACAACTTCGTCACGACCGAACGGCGCGTGCGGCAGCTCTTCAACGACGGCGGCCTCGAGGTGCTCCACGTCGAGCGCGCCATCGGTCTCGCCACCGGATTCAGCCGCGATGCCCTGGCCGCGGCCGCGCTGCTCGTGAACATCCCCGGCGTGGACGCCCTCTCGCGCCATACCGGCACGACGGACCTCGTCTTCAAGATCCGCAAGAACCTCTTCGAGACCCTCACCTTCGTCGCGCGGAAACCGCAAGGGGGCCGCTAGCTTTGCTCCGGCGTCTGGCCGGATCCTGGTGGTTGCGCGCCGCCATCACGGCCGGCATCCTGGCGTGGATGTCCACCCGCATCGACATGCGCGCGGCGGGCGCCGCCGTGGCCTCGGTGTCGCGCGGGCACCTCGCGGCGGTGCTCGGCCTCGTGGCCATCGACCGCATGGTCATGATCTGGCGCTGGGTGCTGCTGCTGCGCGCGGCGAACATCCCGATCGCCACGGGCGATGCGGCGCGGCTCTTCCTCACGAGTTCGTTCGTCGGCAGCTTCCTGCCGGCCGGCGTCGGCGGCGACGCGGCCCGCGCGTGGGGCCTCTCGCAGGTAACCGCGCGGCTCGGCGACGCGCTGGCCTCTGTGGTCGTCGACCGCATGCTGGGCATTCTGTCGCTGGCGGCGATGGGCGCGGCGGGACTCGCCGCGTGGACGCCCGACGGCGTGGACCCGCTGCGCATCGTGGCCGCCGTGACCGTCGTGGGCGCGGCGTGCGTCGCCACGTTCTGGGGAGACATCCTGCTGCGCGCGGCGCTTCCGGCGCACCGGCACTCCGGAGCGGCGGCCCGGCGCCTGCTGCGCCTGGCCGACGCCGTGGCGCACTACCGCGGGCATCGCGGGGCGCTCGTGCACGTGATGGCCTGGTCGCTCGTCGTCCAGGTGCTGCGCATCGTGCAGGCCTACGTGCTGGGCCTGGGCCTCGGCCTCACCGTGCCCTTCGCCTACTACCTGCTCGTCATGCCGCTCGGCCTGCTGATGCTGCTGCTGCCGATTTCCGTGAGCGGCTTCGGGGTGCCGCAGGGCATCATCGTGTGGCTGCTGCGGCCCGTGGGTGTGCCCGACACGGCGTCCTTCGCGCTCTCGACGCTCATCGTGCTCACGGGGCTCGCCGGCAACCTGCCGGGGCTCGTCCTGTGGCTGCGCCGTCCCGCCGCGCCGGTCGCGACGACGGAGCCCTGAGCCACTCGCGACGCCACGCGGCGCGAGTCATGCGGAGGCCAGCCCGGAGAGGGTGCGCGCCTTCTCGCCCACTTCCTCGCGCTCGACCACGAGGATGGAGCGGGCCTCGAAGACCAGCCCCGACTGCCGCCAGTCGCGCAGTTGCTTGCGGATCTCGACCAGGGCCTTCCGGCGCTCGGGCGAGATGTTCACCGCGTCGATCATGTCCACGACGGCAAGTTCCAGATCCGCATAGCCCTTGCCCGCCTGCAGCGCCAGGAACCCGCGCCCGTCAGACAGCCGGATGACGGAGACCCCTTGCAGGCCGTCGAATACGTCGGGCGCCACGAGGATGAGGGCGCGCTTCCCCGGTAGCTGCACCAGCTCGGCCGGAGCGCGCGGCGTGGTGCCCGGCTGCCGCGACCGCACCTTCTCGAACAGACCGACGATCGCCCAGGCAGGGTCAGGGTCGAGGGTCTCGAGCCACTCGATGACGTCGTCAGGCAGCGAGATCGAAAGAGGACGCGTCGGGCGGCCGAACTTAAGGGGGCGGCCGCGTTTCGCCCCGGTTGATCTCACAGAACATTACTAGCGTTATCTTTCACGCAAGTCGATTACTTTCTGATAAGTCGGCCGTACGCACCAACGGCCCAGCCCCGGGGGCTGAGCCGTGGTCGTTCACGCCGGGCCGAGGGGCCTACAGGCTGGAGGACTGCGCGGCGGCCGCGGCCGGCGGCGCCGGGACGTCCGGCGAGGGCCGGCGCTTCTCCATCGAGGCGCGCACCAGGAACTTCGCATACGGCACCACCTGCTTGATGGCGGCGACGTTCATCTGGCACGGGCTGAGGCAGCTCGGGCACTTCTCGTCACGGATGTGCTTGCGGTGCTGCTGCGACGCCTCGCGGAAGTAGATGGCGTGCGGGTCTTCCTGCGTGACGTTCCCGACGACGTCGCTGTTCTCGCAGAAGAACATGTCGCCGTTCGGGTTGAGCATCACGCCCTGCGTCTGGAACGGGCACGGCGTCAGACGGTGGTAGCCGTTGGCGATCATGTCCGCGTAGTGCATGTAGATGTAGTTCTGGCCGTCGAGCAGCGGGTCCTGCCGCACGCGCTCCATGAAGAACTGGCGCATGCGCTGCTCTTCGGCGCCCATCGGCTTGAGCGTGCCCTCGAGCTCCTGGTTGCCCAGCATGGCGTCGGTGAACCGCACCATGTTGAAGACGATGTCGAGCTTCTCCTTCTTCGCCCAGGCCAGGATGTTGTCGGCGTCTTCGAGGTTCTTGGAGAAGATCGTCGAGGAGATGCCGAAGTTGAAGCGGTATTTCTTCTGCAGCTCCTGCATGGCGGCAATCGTCTTGCCGGCCTTTTCGAAGGCCTTGCGGACGTTGCGCACTTCGCCGTGCATGTCGCCCACGCCATCGATCGAGACACGCGTCGAGAAGATGACGTTGCGCTCGTGGCACATCTCGACGACCTTCGTCAGCATCGGGATGCCGCGCTGGGGCGTGAGCCCGGTCGTGTTGATGGTGAGCTTGCGGAGCTTGGGAAACTTGTCGATCATCAGCCGGCAGATGTCGACCATGTCGTTGCGGGTGGTCGGCTCGCCGCCCGAGAGGCTGGCGTTCTCGATCTCGCTCCACAACGGCGAGCTGAAGGCGCGCTCGATCTGCTCGAGCGACATGTCTTCCTTGCGGTTGCCGCGCGTCCAGTTGCTGCACATCTCGCAGCGGGCGTCGCAGACGAACGTGCAGTGGAAGATGAAGACGGTGGGGTGAAGCGGGGTGTACTTGGCCACCACCGCCTTGACCATGTCTTTCGGGGCGCTCAGGGCCGCCTTGGCCAGGTACTTTGCTGCGTAAATCTGTGCCATCTAAGTGACTGATCTTACGCCCTTTTGGCCCGGAGGCCAACCCAGCTCAACCACGGGCCGGCGGCACGGGCGCCTTGGTGCAGAACGCCATCAGGTGCCAGCCCAGGGGCCGGACCAGGGGCCGCGGCAGGGCGTTGAACGTGCCGACGAAGAGGCCGTTGAAGGCCATCGCCTTCCAGCCGTGGTGCAGCCGCGACTTCACCGGAAAACGCTCCGGCACGATGCGCGTCTCGGCAAACGGCGCCAGCAGCGCCCGGAACTCGCCGATCGAGTACTTCTTCAACACCGGCGCATCTTCGTGCTCGAGGGCCACCTTCATGACCTTCGAGAGCGCGTTCAGCCACGAAATCCGGTTGTAGACCATGAAGATGCCGCGGCCGCCCGGCTTGAGCACCCGGTGCGCCTCGGCGATGATGCGCTCGGGCGCCGCCGCGTACTGCAGCACGCCGTGGCCGTAGACGACGTCGAAGGAGGCATCCGGGAAGTCCAGGGACTCGCCGTCGGCCACGCGCAGATCGCCCGTCAGCCCGAGGCCGGCGAAGTTCTTCCCCGCCAGATCGATCGCCGTCTGCGACAGGTCGATGCCCGTGACCACGGCACCGCCGGCAGCAAACCGCGCCAGGTCGGTGCCGATGCCGCAGCCCACTTCGAGGAGGCGCTGCCCGCGGAAGCCGCCGAAGTCCACGAGCTCCGGCAGATAGCGGAGCTTGTCGAACCGGTAGTCGTCGAGATCGGCAAAGAACTCGCGCGTGCCCACCGGGTGGGACGTCATCTCGAGATCGTGGATACGTTCGTTCCAGTAGCGGCGGATCGCCTCGGTCGTCATGAGACCCCTTGAGAGGCCCAGAGGCCGTATGAATAGGTCACGTCTTCCTCACGCCTCTCAAGGCGTCTCTGCCCGACCGGACCCCGGGCCCCCGCCACGCGTCGTTCGCGTGGTGGGGTGGGCTGAAGGGAGGACGGGCCAAACAACACTGCCGCTGGCGAGGCGTAGCCACTCGCGCCATGCACGACTACCTGAGGCGGAGCCTCGCCAGCCCCCTATCGTACAATGCCCGGAAGCCCGATGCAGCGTGACCTGACAGGCCTGGCCGGCACGACCTTCGACGTGGTCGTGGTCGGCGCCGGCATCTACGGCGCGCTGGCCGCCTGGGACGCCGCGCGGCGCGGCCTCGCCGTCGCCCTCATCGATCGCGGCGATTTCGGCGGCGCCACCTCCTTCAACAGCCTGAAGACGCTGCACGGCGGTCTGCGGTCGCTGCAATCGCTCAATCTGGCGCAGATGCGCCTCTTCATCCGCGAACGCCGCGCGATGGCGCAGATGGCGCCGCACCTGGTCGATCCGCTGCCCTTCTGCGTGCCCACCTATCGGCATCCGACGCGCAACGCGGTTGCGCTGCGCATCGCCCTCGCCATCACCGATGCCGTTGGCCACGACCGCAACGACGGCATCGCGGACGAGGCCCTGCGGCTGCCTGGTGGACGCGTGGTGTCGGCCGCCGAGTGCCTGCGTCTCAATCCGCTCGTCGCCGAGGCCGGCGTGACCGGCGGCGCCATCTGGTACGACTACCAGATGCGGCAGGCCGAACGCATCACCGTGTCGGCCGTGCGCTCCGCGGCCGATGCCGGCGCCTCTGTGGCCAACGACGTCGAGGCGCTGGCGCTCACCATGCAGGACGGGCGCGTGGCCGGACTCGACGTGCGCGATCGCCGCACCGGCACGCCCTTCCACATCATCACGCGGGCCGTACTGAACGCCGCCGGCCCCTGGGCCGGCGCGCTCGCCTCGACCTTGACCGGCGGCCGCTCGACCGCCCCGGCGCTGCGCCTGTCGCGGGCGATGAACCTCGTCGTGCCGCGCGTCACCGGCACGCACGCCTGTGGCGGTGTCGTCGACGGCCGCTACCTGTTCATGGTGCCGTGGCGCGATGTCTCGATCGTCGGTACGAGTCACGACCCGCACGAGGGCGATGCCGACGCCCCGCACGGCACCACCGCGCACGCGGCGGCGCTGCTGCGC
>NZ_JALHPM010000238.1:0-8066 GCF_022842525.1 Luteitalea sp. | reverse complement strand
GGCGGTCGCGGTGACGGCCGTGTCGGCGAGCGACGGGCTGGCGGAGGTGCGGGCGAAGGCGGGAACGGCGACGGCCATGGCGACCGTCAACAACACGACACAGGGCAGGCAGGTACGAGCTCCGAATGCACGAACGGTCATGGGTCCTCTGATCCACGGCGGCGGGCAGCGTACCGAGTCTGAGTGGAACTCTTCAGACGGCTGACCCTGCCGGCTGGTCGGCACTCGGCGCCGGGCCTCGTGTCGATGGTCGGCCACCCGCCAGCCGGGGTTAGGATCGAGAGTGTGCTCACCCTTGCCCGTACCGCGTGGCTGGTGCTCGTCTACAACCTCGGGGTGATCGCGTGGGGCGCCTACGTCCGAGCGACCGGATCGGGCGCCGGGTGTGGTGCCCACTGGCCCCTCTGCGACGGACGGATCATCCCACGCAGCCTGGGCGTCGCCACGCTGATCGAGTACTCCCACCGGATCACGAGCGGCATCGCCCTGCTGTCGGTGGTCCTGCTGCTCCTCTGGGTCCGCAAGGCCTGCCCGGCAGGTCATCCAGCCAGGCGGGGCGCCCTGATGACGGTGATCTTCATGCTGACCGAGGCGGCCGTCGGCGCCGGTCTGGTGCTGTTCGAACTCGTCGCCGACAACGCCAGCATGGCCCGAGCGCTGTTCATGGCCGTCCACCTGACCAACACGTTCATCCTCGTGGCCTGGCTGGCGCTCACCGCCTGGTGGCTGTCGGGCGGTGACGTCGTCTCGCTGACCGCACGACCGGGACGCACCGCCGCCATGGCGGGCTTGCTCGGCGCCCTGCTGATCGTGGGCGTGAGTGGCGCCATCGCGGCGCTGGGCGACACGCTGTTCCCGTCGCGCAGCCTCGCCGAGGCGCTGGCCGCCGACCTCTCGCCGACGTCGCACGTGCTGCTCCGCCTGCGGGTCCTGCATCCCGCCTTCGCGATCGCCACGGCCATCCTCCTCGCGGTGGCGGCCCCCGTCCTCGCGCGCGGCAGTGACACGCCGGTGGCGACACGGCTGGCCCGCGCCGTCACGGCACTCGCCCTGAGCCAGCTGGTCGCCGGCGTGGTGAACGTGGTGCTGCTGGCGCCCGTCTGGATGCAATTGCTCCATCTGCTGCTGGCCGACGCGCTCTGGATCGCGCTGGTGCTGCTCGGCGCGGTCGTCCTGCGCCGTTCCCACCCGCTCCCCGTGACGGTCCGCCGGGCCGCGATGGCCCAGCGCGCGTGAGCCCGATCTAGCTGCCCGCGGCAGCGAAGGTGTCGCACGCCTTGACGTCGCCCGTCTGCAGACCGCGCCGCAGCCACTCGGCGCGCTGGGCCGCGGACCCGTGCGTGAAGCTCTCGGGGCGGACCCGCCCCGACGACTGCCGCTGCAGCGTGTCGTCGCCGATGGCGGAGGCGGCACGCAGGCCTTCCTCGGCGTCACCCGGCTCCATGATGCCGCGCTGGGCGGTCGAGTGGCCCCACACGCCGGCGAAGCAGTCGGCCTGCAGTTCCATCAGCACCGAGAGCTGATTGGCCTGGCGCGGCGACCGCTGCTGCAGGGCGCGGACCTGCCGCTCGATGCCCAGCAGGTTCTGCACGTGGTGCCCGACCTCGTGCGCGATGACGTAGGCCTGGGCGAAGTCGCCGGGCGCGCCGAAGCGCCGATCCAGCTGGTCGAAGAACTCGAGATCGAGATAGACCTTCTGATCGCCGGGACAGTAGAACGGGCCCATGGCGCTCTCGCCGAGGCCACACGCCGACTCGGTGGCGCCGCGGAAGAGCACGAGCGTCGACTTCTGGTAGCGACCGCCGAGCAGTCGTGCCCAGGTCGCCTGCAGGTCGTCGAGCATCTGCCCGATCTCGATCACCTTGGCCTCGTCCTGGGGGGTCGTCTCCAGCGGTCCCGCCTGGCCGGAGTCCTGCGGGGGCATCTGCGCCTGCTGCTGCAGGACCGGCGACACCATGTCGCGGCCCAGCACGAGACTCAGGATGAACAGCAGCACGATGCCGCCGATGCCCATCGACGCCCCGCGCCCGCCCATGCGCACCGCGCGGCGATCTTCGATGTCACCGCTCCTCTGCCCTCCGGGGTTCCAGCGCAACGTCCAACTCCTTTGCTAGACGGGACCTCGACGGTCCCGATGTGACGACCCGCGCATGCGCACCGCGCACCAGCATACGCGCGCACGGAACGACAGGCCCGGCGTGATCGTCTCTCCGCGATCATGCGCGCCCTCATCGGTCCTCTCGTGCTGACGCTGGGCCTGACCTGCAGCCCCGCGACCCTCGCCCAGACACCCGCACCTGCGGCACAGGCCCCGGCGTCCCCCGCCAGCGTGACGCTCCCGCCCGAGCTCGACCGCGTGCTTCGCGACTACGAGAGCCGCTTCGGTGCACGGGACGCCATCGGCCTGGCGCGCCTGTTCGTGGACGATGGCTGGGTGCTCTCGTCGGGCCGGCCTCCGATCCGCGGGCGCGACGCCATCGCCGCCCACTATGCGACCAGCGGAGGCGTCCTGCGCCTGCGAGCGCTGACCTGGGCTGCCGACGGCCGCACGGGCTTCATTGTCGGCGCCTACGCCTTCGGCACGGGAACCCCAGACGACGGCAAGTTCACCCTGACCCTCCGGAAGGTGGACGGCGGCTGGCTGATCGTCTCCGACATGGACAACGGCAACCGCCCGCAGTGACGCCGACCGGGCCTCATCGTCCCGCCTGACCCGTCCGTCGTCTCCGCATCAGCCCGGGCTCACCGCTCGAGGGCGTCGGCGATCGCCGTCGGGACGCTGAACGCCGTGCCGTGGCGCATGCCCTCGGGGAACGTCACGTCGGCAACCGGCGTGAAGGTCCGGACGTCGCGCGTGTCCATCGCGCCATAGCGCTTGCGGGTGTACTCGTCGTAGTAGATGCGCCAGGTGGTGCCGAGGCGCAGGACGGTGGGGCCCTCCACCCAGTCGGGCGAGAAGGCCGCCGACGCCCCGCCGTACGGCCCGGCCATCGACGCGGCCGTCGCCACCCGCAGGTGCTTGCGCGCCACCGGGTAGCGTGTCTCGTCTTTCACGACCAGCACCGCGCGGGCCCCGTCGTGCACCACGACGCCATCGATGGCGTTGAAGCCACCGTCGTAGAACAGCCGAGCGGGCGTCCAGGTGACGAAGTCCTTCGTGGTGGTGGCGTACAGCCGATGGTTGAGCCGGCCACCGGGCCGCTCGTCGCCGCCCTCGACGGTCTCGGCAAAACGCCCGGCGATCGTCGACGCCCACACCACCAGGTACTCCTGCGCCGTGGCGTCGTAATGAATCTCGGGTGCCCAGACGTTCTGCACGCCTGTCGTCTCCTCGAGGACGGGCACGAAGGTCTGCTCGGTCCACCGCTGCAGGTCACTCGAGTGGGCAACGCCGAAGCCGTGGTCCCACCAACCCGTGGTCCACACCAGATGAAAGCGTGCGTCTGGTCCGCGGACGATGCTCGGATCCCGCATCAGTCTGGTGCCGACCGCGGGTGCGAGGAAGGCACGGCCGTCGGCCACACGGCGCCAGCGTGCGCCGTCGTCACTGCGGGCGAAGTGCAGCCCGTCTTCGCCGTTGCCGGTGAAATAGCTGAAGAGGTAGGCCTCGGGCCGACTCGGCGCGGACGGCTGCGCGGCGACAGACAGCGCGGCGGCCGCGAGGCCGAGCGCGAGCAGGCCGAGCCGGGCGGGCGTGGGCCACGCTCGACGCGTCACGAGGCCCTCGCCTCACGGGCCGTGCGGGCCGCACGGCGCACGGCCTGCACGCGATCCTTGCGAAGATGCTGCCGGCCCCACTGCTCGATGGCGACGACCACGGGTCGCAGGGCGTCGCCCGCCGGTGTGAGCGAGTAGAGCGTGCGGGGGGGCGTGGACGACTCGACGCGACGCGCGAGCACATCGAGGCGGACGAGCGTATCGAGGCGCTGCGCCAGCGTGGAGGGATTGCACCCGCCGATCGCCCGCGCCAGTTCGTTGAACCCCATCGGGCCCTCGATCAACGCATGGACGATCTGCATCGTCCATTTCCCCTGCAGGACGGCGATGGCGTCGTACACGGGACAGAAGGGATCCGAGGCACGGGCGGGGGCAACGCGGGGCACGGCTCAGCGTAGCAGAGCAGTCGCCTGCAATCCATAGCTACTTGCATTTTCATAGCGAGTGACGGATACTGGTGTCCGGCCACGGCCCGCGCTGCGGGCGCGCCTGACGCGGGCGCGCGGGCCTGCTCCTTCCAGACGAGGGAGTCGCCGACAAAGGACAGCTCGTCATGAAAAGTCTCACCGGTCTGCACCACGTGACCGCCATCGCTGGCCCCGCGCAGGAGAATCTCGACTTCTACGCCGGCATCCTCGGCATGCGCCTGGTGAAGAAGAGCGTCAACCAGGACGACCCGGGCACCTATCACCTCTTCTACGCCGATGCGGCCGGTCATCCCGGGACGGACCTCACGTTCTTCCCCTGGTCGCACATGGCGCCGTCGCGCCTGGGGCACGGCCTCGCCACCGAGGTGCAGTTGACCGTCCCGCTGGGCTCGCTCGACTTCTGGGGCGAGCGGCTCGCGCGCTACGGCGTGACGGTCGGTGCGGTCGAGACCCGTTTCGGCGACCGCGTCCTGCCACTGGCGGACCCGCACGGACTGCAGGTGGCGCTGGTCGAAGCGGCCGAGGTCACCACGCGCGGCTTCGAGCCGTGGACGCAGAGCCCGGTGCCCGTCGCGCGACAGATTCGCGGCCTGCATGGGGCACGCACCTGGCAGCGGGATCGCGCGGCCAGCGGCTGGTTCCTGACCAGCGTGCTCGGCTTCACGGAACAGCGCACCGAGCACGACTGGACGCGCTACGTGCTCGGCGAGGGCGGCCCGGGGCGGGTGCTCGACGTCCGCGAGACGCCAGACGCCCACCGCGGCGCGTGGGGCACCGGCAGCATCCATCACCTCGCCTGGCGCGTCGACGACGAGGCGCACGAACTCGAGGTGCGGAGCGCGATCGAGACGATCGGCTTGCGCCCGACGCCGGTCATCGACCGGTTCTGGTTCAAGTCGGTGTACTTCAAGGAGCCGGGCGGCGTGCTCTTCGAGCTGGCGACCGACGGTCCCGGCTTCGCGGTCGACGAGGAGGCGGCACACCTCGGCGAGTCCCTCGTGTTGCCGCCGTGGCTCGAGTCGCAGCGCGCGGCCATCGAGCGCGGCGTCCCCGCGCTGACCTACCCGCCGGTGGTCGAACCGTCAGGGTCGCCTTCCGCCTCCGAGATCCGCTGATCTAGAGGCTGCCCATGGACCGGAGCCACTCGAAGTACGGCTCCGGTGCCACCTTTCACTGCCCCTTCATCTTGCGGAGCCTGAAGGGCACTTCCACGGTGCCGAGCAGGCCGACGTATACCTGTTCCTCCGCACTCGCTCCAACCGTGAGACGCGTGCCCGATGGCAGGCGCACCACCTCGCCCTCGCGGGCCTTCGCGACCGGCATCTCCAGGCACAGCATCGCCACGTGGCCGCGGTCGGCCCCGGCCATGTCGTTGTTGCGGGTGAGCTCGTCCACCGCCGCCGGCACGGAGGTCAGCGCGGCGAGTCTCGCCGTATCGCGATTCACGAGGTGGTGCAGGAACCGCTTGACCACCATGGCCGGGAGGTCGGCGTCGAGGCCGGCCGTCTGCTGCGTGCGCTCGGCGAGCCAGTAGCGCGGCTCCCCCGTGTCGTCGATCGGCTGCCCCTCGAACAGGGGCGGCAGCGGCGTCGACAGGCGTATCCGTTCGATCTGCTCGTCGATGCGTGCGCGCTCCTGGCCAGTGGGCGGTGTCTGGCGCAGCATCGTCTCGACCCCATCGGTGGGCAGCGTCACCGTCGCGAACGTCGTCGACTCGCCACGCAGCAAGGACGCCAGTGGGGTTCGGGCCACGCGCATGGGCTCGTCGTTCGCCCGCTGCGCCAGCAGGGGCCCCGTGGCGACGACCAGGATCACGGCCGTCAGGAGGTCACGAATCAGCGAGACAGATCTCGGCCAGGATGTCGGCCGCCTCGACGCACTGCGCACGCGTCACCGCCAGATGAGTGACAACGCGCAGGGTGCGCGGGCCGAACGCGAACAGCGCGACGCCCCGTTCGCGGGCCCGTGCCGCCACCGTCGCCGCGTCGGGCGCGCCGGGCGCCAGGTGGAAGACGACGATGTTGGTCTGGACGGTGGCGAGATCGAGCCGCACGCCCGGACACTGCGCGATCCGCGCGGCGATCAGTCGGGCGTGCGCGTGATCCTCCGAGAGCCGGTCGTAGTGGTGCGCGAGGGCGTGACTGCCGGCGGCCGCCAGCAGGCCGACCTGGCGCATGGCCCCTCCGAGCATCCGCCGCACACGGACGGCACGGGCGATGAGATCGCGCGGGCCCGCCAGCAGCGACCCCGCGGGTGCCCCGAGCCCCTTCGACAGGGCGGCCCACACCACGTCGAATGGCGCGGCGATCGCCGCGGGCGTCGTACGGGCGGCGATCGCGGCGTTCCAGAGCCGCGCGCCGTCGAGCAGCGTCGCGACCCCTGCAGCCCGCGCCGCACCGCAGACCGCCTCCACCATCGGCTGAGGCACGACGAGGCCGCCGGCGCGGTTGTGCGTGTTCTCGATCACCACCAGCGTCGTCGGCGGGTAGAGCATGTGGCCCTGGGGCTTGCACGCCGCGAGGAACTCGTCTGCCGAGAACACCCCGCCGGTGCCGATCTCGGTGAACTGGACGCCGGCGTTGGCGCCACCGGCCCCGGCCTCGTGCCAGACGATGTGGCTCTCGCGACTGACCACCACGTCGTCACCGGGCCGCGTCAACAGGCGGAGGGCCACCTGGTTGGCCATGGTGCCGGTGGGCAGCCACAGGGCGGCCTCCTTGCCGAGCAGCGCGGCGCCGTGCTCCTGCAGCGCGTTGACGGACGGGTCCTCACCGAACTGGTCGTCGCCGACCGGCGCCGCGGCAATCGCGGCGCGCATGGCGTCGGTGGGTCGGGTGATGGTGTCCGAACGGAGGTCGATCATCGTTCCAAGCCCCGCCCGTGCGCCCCGCGCTCCCTGCCCGTGAGCCCTGAGCCCTGAGCCTGTGGTTCCGAGCCTCGAGCCGTGAGCCCTGAGCCTTCTCTAGTGCGTCACCGCCGCCAGGTGCTTGCGCAGCAGGTCGCCCCCGAAATCGAACTCGGGGTCGCGCCACATGCTGTGGATGTGATTGGCGTCGTTCTGGCTGTTGTCGTACTCGATCAGCACGGTGGGGCCGTGGATGCGGTAGTAGTGCTTCTTGCCGACGTCGAGACTGCCGGCCCACGCAAAGTGCAGCGTGTCGACGCCGGCCTTCTCGATGCGCGCCAGCTGCGAGGCCCGCTGTGCGGCCGGGAACCGCGAGGCGTAGACCTCGAGCAGTTTCCGCAGCTGCGCCTTCTGCGGCGCCGTCATGGCACTGGCCGGCAGCCCGTCGAACTGCGCGATCTCGGCCTTCGGCTTGTTGGTGGTGACGATGTCGTTGGTCGTCTCGGGGGCGATCACCACCCGGGTCTTCTGCTCGGCGCTGAACAGGCCGAGCAGGGCCCGCGCCTCGTCCTCTTCGGCCGCCTGGATGCGCAGCCCCGCGCTCGGCCCCGACAGGACCTTCGCGGGGTTGGAGCCGAAGAACAGCGGCGCCACGATGTCGCCACGCGCGCCGGCGTGGGTGACGTTGACCGAGAGGTGATGTCCCTCGAAACGCCAGGCCCACCATCCCTCGGCGGACGGCTCGCCGAAGATCGCCGTGTAGTACAGCCCGGGCTGACGGCGCATGTAGTTGGCCACGCCCTGGCCCTTCTCGATCTCGCGGAGGATGTCCTCGTGCGCGATGATCTGCCGGGCCGAGGCGTAGCCCGACTCGCTCAGACCGGAGCGCAACAGGGCCAGCGCCTGGGCCTGCTGGGCGTCCGTGAGTTCGTCGAGGGGCACGCCGGCGCGGACCATCGGGACGTAGTTCAGTTGCGTGCGGGCCTCGTGCGCGAGCGGCAGCATCGCCTTGGCGCGAGGGGGGCCCGACAGCGCGCGGGCCAGGGCGGTGGCGGCGGCCGTACTGCTCGGGGCGG
>NZ_JALHPM010000237.1:0-8071 GCF_022842525.1 Luteitalea sp. | reverse complement strand
AGCCGCGCGCCACCGCCCGACGCTCGACGCCCGCCCCCGTCCCGTCCACGCCAGTCGGCGTGTCCGGCGACGCGGCCGCGGCGACGACCACCCAGGCGATGTCGTCCGGCAAGTACACCGGACATCCCATCTCGCTGGACTTCCAGGGCGTCGACCTGCGCGCGGTGCTCCGCACGTTCGCCGAGGTCACGGGACTCAACCTCGTCATCGACCCCGGCGTGAAGGGCGTCGTCGACGTCACCCTGCGTGACGTGCCGTGGGATCAGGCACTCGAGATGATCCTGCGGGCCAACCAGCTGGCCTACAGCGTCGACGGCACCATCGTCCGCATCGCGCCGACGACGACGTTCTCGAGCGAAGCGGCCGACCGGCGGCGGCAGGCCGAGGAGCGCCTGCGCGAGCTCGCGGTGTCGAAGAAGGAGTCGCGCACGCTGCGTCTCAGCTACGCCAACGCCAAGGACATCGCCGACCTCGTCAAGCGGTCGGGCATGTCGACCTTCGGTGACGTCCAGGTCGATCAGAACACCAACACGCTGATCCTCTTCGACGTCCCGGACGGCCTGGCCCGCGCCCAGCTGCTCATCTCGGAGCTGGATCGCCCGCAGGCCCAGGTCGAGATCGAAGCGCGCATCGTGCGCACGACCAAGTCGGCCGCGCGCGAGCTCGGCCTGCTCTGGGGCTTTGGCGGCGGCATGACGCCGGAACTGGGCAACACCACCAACATGGCGTTCCCCAATTCCATCACCACGGGCGGCACGGCCGGCGCCATCAACACCGACGCCGACAACGCGTTCATCAAGCTGGGCAGCATCAACGGCGCCTTCAACGTCGACGTGGCGCTGTCGGCGCTCGAGACCCAGGGGCGCGTCAGCGTGATGCTCCGCCCGCGCGTGGTCACCCAGAACAACGTCAAGGCGACCATCACGCGTGGCCAGGAGATTCCGTACACCACGCTGACGGCACCACCCGCCGGTGACGGCATCAGTGTCATCCAGCCCGTGCCGCAGGTGCAGTTCAAGACCGCGGCGCTGACGCTCAACGTGACGCCGCGCATCACCGAGGCCAACACCGTGATCCTCGACGTCGACGTCGACAACGGCTCACCGGGTCAGGTCGAGGCCAACGGCAACCGTTCCATCAACACGCAGCGCGTGACCACCCGCGTCCTGGTCGCCGACCAGGGCACGACGGTCATCGGTGGCATCAACGAGGCCACGACCCAGTTCACGGAGGACCGCACGCCAGGCCTGCATCGCGTGCCCCTCATCGGCCGCCTCTTCCGTCGCGAGACCAACACGGAGGACGAGGGCGAGCTGCTGATCTTCATCACGCCGCGCATCGTGCGGGACGGAGGACCCGTCAAATGAGACTTACGCGCTATCTCTCGCAGTCAGGGCCGGCCCGCACGATGCGCGCCGCGACCCTTCTCGTGGTGGCCGGGGCGACCGCCCTGGTGGGCGGGTGCAGCAGCACCGTCCGGACGGGCCAGGCCTCGTCGTACCTGATTCTCCAGCGTCTCGAAGGCGCGTCCGGTGCCGAGACGGGGGCGACGTTCCAGAGCGTCCTGCGGTCCGACGTGCGGACCAAGGGCGGCATCTACGAGGACAACGGTCGCGTCACGCTGCAGCTGGCGATGAAGGACGTGACCAATCCGACGGGCCCGACCGCCAACAACCTGATCACGCTGAACCGCTACCGTGTCGAGTTCCGCCGCACCGACGGACGCAACACGCCCGGCGAGGAAGTGCCGTACGCCTTCGAGGGCGCAATGGGCCTGACCGTCGGCGAGCAGGCCGTCAGCGTCGTGTTCACCCTCGTGCGGGCGCAGGCCAAGCTCGAGAAACCCCTCGTCACGCTCGTCGGCAACAACGGCGGCGCCCTGCTCATCTCGACGATCGCCGACGTGACCTTCTTCGGCAAGGACCAGACCGGGCGCGACGTCACGGTGACTGGTTCCATGAGCATCAACTTCGCCGACTGGGCGGACCCCGAGTAAGCCAGGTGCAGCCATGATGACCGCACGACGTACTTCAACTTTGCTGCTGGCGGTGGCCGGCCTGTGGGTCACGACGGCCTGCACGTCCAAGCCCGACATGCCCAAGGCAACCGGCCCGTCAGAACTCGGCCTGTCGCTGCAGGTGCTGGCCTCGCCCGACGTCCTCAACACCGACGGGCTCTCGACGTCGCAGATCACCGTGACGGCTCGTGGTCCCAACAGCGAGCCCAAGCCGGGCATCCCGCTGCGCGCCGACATCCGTGTCGCCGGCGCCATCGTCGACCTCGGCAGCCTGTCGTCCAAGAGCACGACGACCGGCCCCGACGGTCGCGCGACCATCGTCTACACGGCCCCTCCGGGGGGGCTGGCCGGCAACGCCGACCTCGGCAACATCGTGCAGGTGGGCTTCACGCCGCTCACCGGCGACTACGCCAACGCCGTCGAGCGCGCGGTCAGCATCCGTCTCGTGCCCCTCGGCACCATCGTGTTCCCGGGCCAGCCGATCGCCAACTTCACCTGGCGGCCGACCGAGGCCTACGAGAAGGAAGAGGTCACGCTCGACGCCGGCCTGTCCAAGGACTGTCCGCTGACGGCCACGGCCCCGACCGACTGTTTCGACTCGCCGACACTGCAGTACGAGTGGAACATGGACGATCGCAACATCATCCTGACGGGGCGGGTCATCAAGTACCAGTTCCCGCAGCGGGGTGACTACTTCGTCAAGCTCACCGTCACCAACGCGCTCGGCAACAAGGTGTCGGTGACCAAGCAGATCGACGTGCTCGCGCGGCAGCAGCAGTAGCCACCGGCCCAGCCAGGGAACGCCACGATGTCGACGGGAAACCCCCTCGAACAGCTCAGGCGTCGCATGCAGTCGCATGCGACGCCGACCGCCTTTGCCGCCCTCGCGGAGGAGCATCGCCGTGCCGGCCGATTCGCCGAGGCCATCGCGGTGTGCCGTGACGGCCTCGAGCGGTACCCGGCCTACGCGTCGGCTCGCGTGACGCTCGGGCGCGCCCTGCTCGACAGCGGCGACGTCAGGACGGCGGTCGCCGAACTCGAGCAGGCCGTGGCGCAGTCGCCCGACAACCTGGCGGCCGCGAAGGCTCTCGATGCGGCGCACCTCGCGTGTGCCGCGCTGCCGCCCCTCCCACCGGCGCCCACCCTCGACGACCTCGAGATCCGCATCGCCGATGACGAGACGGCCTCGATTCCGGTCGACCTGATCGCACAGGCGCTCGGCAGCGGCGCCGACAGTCCTCAGGAGTTCGGCCTGGCGCCCGACTGGTCGCTTCCCCCGGTGCCCGACGGCCCGGCCCTCGCCGCCCCCGTTGACGCCACCGCCGCCACCGACGCGACAGACACGCTGGTCCTGTATCCGCACGCCGAGTCGCCGACGATTGGGTTCACCCCCCCGCACCTGCAGGGAGAGGAACCCGCCGGCATCTGGCCGGTCCCCTCGTCGAGCGACACGGACGCCGACGCGCCCACCGATGGGGCGCGCGTGTATTCATGGGCCATCCTGCCGCCCGGCGGCACCGCGCCGGCCACCGACGAGCGGGCCGTGGCGGCCCCGCCGACGGCCGGTGTGTGGGACGCACCGACCATCGACGCGCCGCTCGTGGATCTGTCTGGATTGCTGGCGATCCCGACGCCAGACCTCGACGCCGACGTTCACCCGGAGATCGACGCCCTCGCAGGCTTCGGCAGCGAACGCGATGCCGAGCCGTCCCTCACGCCCGTGCACGAGGTGACATCGCCCGCCGCGGTGGCGTCGCTCGAGGCCCCGGGACTCGCGCCTGCCGGCATCGATGAGTCGTCGCCGTTCTGGGGAGGCCTGTTCGGCGGCGAGTCCGATGACGAGGCGCCCGCGGCGTTCGCCGGATGGGGGACGAACACGCCGCCCACCGACGGCGCCGATCGCGCGCCCTGGGCCGAGGAGGCCGCCACCGATCCCTCCGGCGCGTGGAACGTCCCGGACGGGCCGTCGGCGACGTGGGCGCTCGGCGATCTCCACGAGGCGGCGGGCGCGGACGCGACGCCCTTCCGCAACGTGCGGGACGACGCACCGCCGGCGCCCGCCCCGTTCGCCTCGCTCACCGAACCGGAACCCCTCGCGCCGGCTGAGGACCTCGTCGTCGCGACGCTGCCCGACCTGGTCGTCGCCGCGCCGCCCGACACGGCGTGGGCCGGATCGGTGAAGTCGGCGCTCGGCGAGGTGTTCGCGCTCGCCGGACACGGCGACTCGCTCGAGCCGCCGACCCATCGTTCACCAGCGGTGCGCCGGGCGATGGCCGATGCCGCGCTCGAGGCCACCCTCGAGGATGTCGCCATGCGCGGCGACACGGTCCCGCCAGCCCTGGCGTCGCTGCAGCAGATGCTCGACGCCGTCCGGGCCCGGCGCGCGGCGCTGTTCAGTCACCCGGACGCCTGACCGCGGCCTCGTCGGTCCGGCACGGCGCCGCGGGCGTCGCGCCCGCGTGCATGCGACACTGTGCGCCGTGCGCGACCACCCGCATGTGAACCCATTCGACTTCCGGGGCCGCCTGCAGCGGGCCGGGGCGGCCCTGGTGGCCGCCGGCGCCGACGCGCTCCTGATCTCGCATCTGCCCAATCTGCGCTACCTGTCCGGGCTCGAGGCCACGGCAGGCTCCGGCCTGCTGACCGGGGACGGCCGTCTGTTCCTGCTGGTCGATCCCCGGTACGAGGCCGCGGCCGCGGCCCGGGCCGAGGAGGTCGGCCCCGACCTCGTGCATCCGGTGGCCACTGCCGACGTGATCGCCTCGACCTGGCTCGCCAGCCGATGTGCGAGCGATGGGATCGGCCGCGTGGCGCTCGAAAGCCGCGTGCTGACGTTGCACGCCGCCCGGCTGATCGAGCAGGCGCTCGCGGCTGCCGGCTGGTCCGGCGCGCTGATCGACCAACCCCTCGACATCGTCGAGCACGCCCGCCGAGTCAAGGACGCGGTCGAACTCGCCCTGCTACGTGAGGGTGGCGCGCGCTTGTCCGAGGCGGCCCGCGGCATTCTTGCCGACGGCGTCGCCCGGGTCGGCCGCACCGAACTCGAGGTGGCCGCAGACATCGACGCCCGTGTCCGCGCCGTCGGCTTCAGCCGCGCGGCCTTCGACACGATCGTCGCCAGCGGCCCCCGCAGTGCCTTTCCGCACGCCCGGCCGACCGATCGGCGTCTGGAGGCGGGGGAGGTCGTAGTGCTGGACTTTGGCGGGGTCTACGGCGGATACTGCGTCGACCTGACCCGGACCGTATGTCTGGGGCTCCCATCGGCCGAGGTGGACCGCCAGTATCATGCGGTGCGCCTGGCCCAGCAGGCCGGGATTGCTGCCGTTCGGCCGGGCACCACGCCGGCTGACGTCGACAGGGCCGCCCGGCAGGTTCTCGAGGCCGCGGGTCTCGGGGAGACATTCGGACACGGCACGGGACACGGACTCGGCCTCGAGGTACACGAGGCCCCGAGGCTCGCTCGTCCCCGGCCCGAAGACGCCGCCCAGCCCCCCCTCGAGGCTGGCGTGGTTTGCACCATCGAACCGGGGGCATACGTGACAGGCCGCGCCGGCATCCGCATCGAGGACGATGTGGTCGTGACGGCGTACGGACACGAGCAAATCACCGACGTGCCCCTCGGCTGGCCGACCGCACACTGACGATGACACTCGACGAAATCAAGCAGATCCTCGACCTGGTCCGTGAACACGAACTCGCGGAGTTCGAACTGGAACAGGAAGGCGTCAAGCTGCGGGTCCGGAAGAAGGGGCAGGACGCCCCCGCCGTGGTCGTGAGCCCCGCCCATCCGCTCTCCATGCCCATGGTCGCCGCCGGCCCGCCGGTGACGGCCGCGGCCACCAGTGACGCGTCGCCGGAGGTCACCGAGACCGAAGGCGTCGAGCTCGCGGTCGTCAAGTCGCCCATCGTGGGGACGTTCTACCGCGCGGCGGAGCCCACCGCCGCCCCGTTCGTCAACGTCGGCGACACCGTCCGCAAGAATCAGGTGCTCTGCCTGATCGAGGCCATGAAGCTCATGAACGAGATCGTCTCCGAGTACGACGGCGAGATCGTCCAGGTCTTCGTGGAGAACGGCCAGCCCGTGCAGTACGGCGAGCGTCTGTTCGCCGTGCGCGCTCGTTAGCCCGGGGTTGCCGTGTTCAAGAAGATTCTGATTGCCAACCGTGGCGAGATTGCGCTCCGCGTGATCTGCGCGTGCCGGGAGATGGGTATCAAGACGGTCGCCGTCTTCTCGGAGGCCGACGAGCACAGCCTGCACGTCCGCTTCGCCGACGAGGCGGTCTGCATCGGCCCGGCGCGCAGTGCCGAAAGCTACCTCCACGTGCCGGCCATCATCAGCGCCGCCGAGATCACCGGCGCCGATGCCATCCATCCCGGCTACGGCTTCCTCTCCGAGAGTGCCTATCTCGCCGAGGTGTGCGAGGCGTGCCACATCAAGTTCATCGGGCCGAGTCCCGCGGTCATCCGCCTCATGGGCGAGAAGTCCCGGGCCCGGCGCGCCATGAAGAAGGCCGGGGTCGTCACGCTTCCCGGCAGTGACGGTCCCGTCGAGACCGAGGAGGAGGCCCGCACCATCGCGGCGGCCCTCGGCTTCCCGGTCATCATCAAGGCCAGCAACGGTGGCGGCGGACGCGGCATGCGCATCGTCCGGAACGCCGACGAGCTGTCGCAGGCCCTCCGGACGGCGCAGCGCGAAGCCCAGGCCGCCTTCGGCATCGGCGACGTGTATCTCGAGAAGTACCTCGAGGCGCCCCGGCACATCGAGATGCAGATCCTCGGCGACGAGCACGGCAACGTCGTCCACCTCGGCGAGCGCGAGTGCTCGGTGCAGCGACGGCACCAGAAGCTGATCGAGGAAGCCCCGTCGGCCGTCATCAGCGAGAAGCAGCGCGCGGCGCTCGGCACGATGGTCGTCGAGGCTGCCCGGGCGGTCGGCTACTCCAGTGCGGGCACCTTCGAGTTCCTGATGGACGCGCAGGACAACCTGTACTTCATCGAGGCCAACACCCGCCTGCAGGTGGAGCACGGCGTCACCGAACTGATCACCGGCATCGACATCGTCAAGGAACAGATTCGCGTGGCGTCCGGCGCCGTGCTGTCGTTCACGCAGGACGAGGTGACGTTCTCGGGGCACGCCATCGAGTGCCGCATCAACGCCGAGAACCCGGTCACCTTCGCCCCGAGTCCGGGCCGCGTGGACGCGTTCAGCTTGCCGGGCGGACCAGGGATCCGTGTCGACACCTTCGTCCACGCCGAGGCCACGGTGCCGCCCAACTACGACTCGCTGATCGCCAAGATCATGTCGTACGGGCGGACGCGCGAGGAGGCCATCGCGCGCATGCGGCGGGCGCTGGAGATGACCGTCATCGAGGGCATCCACACCTCCGTGCCGATGCACCTGAAGATCCTCGCGGAGGTGGACTTCCAGCAGGCGCGCATCTCGACCGCCTTCATGGACCGCTTCCTGCCGCCATCACCGGCTGCCTGACCCCGTGGCGCATTCGTCGCGCCGCCCGCTGCCGTCCCGGCTGTACGCCATTGTCGATGCCGACGTGGCGGCGCGGGCCGGCTGGCGTGTGCCCGACCTCGCCGACGCGTACCTGCAGGCCGGCGTGCGGATCCTGCAACTGCGCGCGAAGGACGCCCCGGCGCGCGACGTCCTGGCCTGGACCGAGGCCCTCGCCCGACGCGCCGGCGAGGCGTGGGTCATCGTCAACGATCGCGTCGACGTGGCGCTCGTCGCCGGCACGCGTCACGTGCATCTGGGGCAGGACGATCTGCCCGTCGATGCGGCGCGCGCCTTGCTTGGCCCCGCGGCCGTGATCGGCCTCTCCACCCACAGCGAGGCGCAGGTCGAGGCCGCCTGCCAGCTGCCGATCGACTACCTGGCCGTCGGCCCCGTCTTCGGGACGCAGACCAAGAACACCGGCTACGCGCCAGTGGGGACCGCCCTGGTCGCGGCGGCGCGCGCGCGTGTCGGCACCAGCGACCCGATGCCGCTGGTGGCCATCGGCGGCATCACGCTGGCGATGGCGCCGGCCGTCGTCGCCGCGG
>NZ_JALHPM010000236.1:0-8154 GCF_022842525.1 Luteitalea sp. | reverse complement strand
GCGCGGCAGCCGCGGCCACCGGGCCGAGGTCGTCGTTCACCAGGGCCGTCTGGATCGCCAGGTACGGCCCGACCACGTCCGCGACGAAGTCGGCGGCGATCGCCACGGCGGCGGGCGTGGGGGAGGGGCGGGGCGAGGTTGGGTAGGGCCGGCTCTCCGAGCCGGCCGTCACCATCACAGACCCCAGCGCGAGCGTCAGTCCGACGAGCGTGCGATTCAGCATGATCGATTCCTCCTGGGCTAGGACACGGGAGTGAGCGGAATGGTCTTGAAGGCCTGGATCGACACCTGCGCCGCGACCTGCTCGGCCACCGTGTTGATGGCCCTGGCCACGACATGCTCCGGCGCGCTCAGGACGATCGGCATGCCGATGTCGCCGCCGGCGCGCACGGGCTCGGCGATGGGCACCGCGCCGAGGAACGGCACGGTCATCTCGTCGGCCAGTCGCTGCCCGCCGCCCCGCCCGAACAGGTCGGTCTCGTGGCTGCACGACGGGCAGGCGAAGTAGCTCATGTTCTCGACCAGCCCGAGCACCGGGATGTTCAGCTTGCGGTACATGTTGATGGCGCGGCGTGAGTCGGCCACCGACACGGACTGCGGCGTCGTCACCACGACCGCGCCCGTCACCGCCGTGTGCTGGCTGAGACTCAGCGCGACGTCGCCCGTGCCCGGGGGCATGTCGACGATCAGGTAGTCCAGCGCCGGCCAGGCCACGTCCTGCAGGAACTGCCGCAGGATGCCGTGCAACATCGGGCCGCGCCAGATCACCGGGTCCGAGTCGCCGGCGAGGAAGCCCATCGAGACCGTCCACAGGCCGTGCTTCTCGATCGGCACGATCTTCTGGCCGTCGGTCTCGAGCGCCGCCTGCACCCCGAGCATCATCGGCACGTTCGGCCCGTAGATGTCGGCGTCGAGCAGACCGACCCGGCTGCCGCGCTGCGCCAGGGCCAGGGCCAGGTTGACGGCCATCGTGGTCTTGCCGACGCCGCCCTTGCCTGCCCCCACCGCGATGATGTTCTTGACGCCCGGCAGGGCCTGACGCTGCCCGAGCACGGCGCCGCTGCTGCGGACGCTGGACGTCATCTCGATGTCGACGCTGGTCACGCCCGCCAGCGCCGCCACGGCATCGTGGGCCTGCTGCTTCAGCAGGTCCTTGACCGGGCAGGCCGGCGTCGTGAGCTCGATGGCGAACGCCACCCGGCCGTCGTCACCGACGACAACCTGCTTCACGAAATCGAGCGCCACGATGTCGCGACGCAGGTCGGGGTCCTGCACCACGCGAAGCGCGTCGAGGACCTGGGCAACGGAAGGAAGGGTCACGGATCGATTCTACTGGCCTTCGGCCTCGAGCCTTGGCCCCTGGGACCTGGGGGTACGCCTCGGGCCCTGGAGCGGCCCTCCCCAAAAGACGCGGGGCGCGACCGGATGGCCCCGGCCGCGCCCCGTACGATGTCCATGCCCCGGATGCCCGACGGCCCCGGGGACTGCCTGGCCTAGAGGTTGGCGGCCTGGCTCTCGGCGATGTCGCCGATCACGGGCAGCTTCCACCATTCACCCTTGAAGGCCTTGAGCAGCGCAATCAGCCAGACCACGAACATGCCGATGCCGACGAGCGGCCAGAGCAGCAGGGTGGCCCACCCGAGCACCGGAATCATCCCGAAGATGCTGAGGCCGAAGAAAATCACAATCCAGGCCACGAGCAGGCCGAGCGACTGCACGGCGTGGAACTTGACGAGCTTGCTGCCCTTCTCGATCACGAGGAAGACGATGGCGATGATCGGGATGTAGGCGAGGGCGGCCGCGACGTTCGCGTCAAGACCCGTGGACGACTTCTCTGCAACGGTATTCATTCGCGCTCCTTCTTCCCATCAACGTGTTCGCGGGAGGGGACGAACAGCGGCCACCGGCGCTGACGGTGCACCCGTCGGGCACTGGCGAGACGGCGAACACGGGAGACGTGGGCATCATACCCCCGAACGGTCGGGCTGATGGCGCTCGAACATGCGCTTGCCGGCCTCCTGCAGGAGCACCCAGAACGCATACGCCGACAGGGCGGTGCCGAAGGGAATCACGAAGATGTTGACGATCGCGAGCACCAGAGCCACCGGACGCGCCCACGGCTGGTGCTGCGGCAGCGCCCACCCGACCCCGAGCAGCACACCGCCCCACACCAGGGCGATCGCCGCGCACGCGAAGAAGATCGCGGCGGCGAGGCTCGCCGCCACTTCCGGCCCCGCGCGCACGGTGAGACTCACCGCGCCGATGCCCAGCAGCATCAGCGACAGCGCCGCGAGCGACGCCAGCCACCCGGCGACGACATAGAGTCGGCCGAGCAACTGGATGTGAAGGAGGATCCGGGTCACCTGACGGTGAGCCGCACGTCGAGGCGCACCAGCGGCCCGTACGGGAGCGCGAGCCGGTACCGCAGCGCCGTCCCGCCTGGCGTGTTGGCAGGCACGCGCACGACCACGTACCGGGTGGCCAGCGCCGTCCCGGCCCCCGCGCAGGCCTCGCAGGGCTCGCCCCACACTTCGCCGCGGCCTCCGCAGGGGTCACACAGGGCCGGCAGGTGCACGCAGAGCGGCACCCGCGCACTGCGGCGTGCTTCGAGGGGCGTCAGGGCGACGTCTACCACCAGGCGGACCGACGGCGCGTCGGCCTCCGCGAAGTCGCGACGCGCGTGATCGATGGCCTGCTGCCCCGAGGGGAAATCCAGCGCGACCTCGTCGCACAAGGCACGGTCCATCCGGCGCTCCGGCTCGAGCGCGCGCACGAGGTGCAGCCCCGGCGTCGGCGTCCGAGGCGTGGCGACGGGCATCGCATGCGCGACGAGGGCCCACGCGGGGACGGCGCGTGCCGGCCCGCGTCGAGCGGCGCCAGAGACCTCGGCGATACGGTAGTAGTCGTGCATGACCTGCGGGGTGCCGTGCGGCACTGCGTAGTGTGGGGAGCGCCTCTGCCGCTTGTCAAGGCGCGAGCCGTGCTGCCGATATCCCCGTTGAGGAGCGACGCGTGGCAGACCGACAGGAGTGCCCGATGTGTGGAGACTCGATGCGGCTCGAACCCGTCGAACAGATCAGCCGAATCGCCGGGACGCTGCAGAACTCCACCCGTCACGTGCTCGAATGGCGCTGTCCCGACTGCGACTACTTCGAGGAAGTCGATGGCCAGATCGAGGGGCTGCCGCAGGAACTGGAGTCGTGGCTGAAGAAGAAGTGACGCGTGCTACGCGTCGAAGGGCAACCGACCGGTCACGAGCGCCCGCGGCGGCTCGGGTCGCCGCGCATGGACCAGCTGGCCGGCCACAGGTGTGCCGGGCAACATCTGCCTGACGGCGTCGACGTACAGGGCGAGTTGCCGCCGATGCGACGGCTGCGGGCGGCCGGTCTTGAACTCCAGCACCAGCATGCGGTCGCCGTCCGGCACCAGGCAATCGATGATGCCGCGGACCAGGCGCACGCGACCCGCCTCGTCGTGTCGAAACACGACAGGCACCTCGAACCGCGCCAGCGGTGACGCCAGCACGCGACGCAGGACCTCGTCCCGCCACACTTCCCGCACCAGCACCACGACGTCGTCGGCAAACGCCGCACCGTCGCCGACCACGAGCCGCTCGTCCGGATCGAGATCGCCGAGGATCCGGGCCCGCAGCGTCGCATCCGCCTCGTCGGCCACGGCGCGCGCCAGCAGGCGATGCACGGCACGCCCGGTGACGAGATCGACGTCCAGCACGGGACGGTCGCGCGACATCGACAGCCCCGCCGCCGGACCGGATGCCAGATCGGTCACGCGCCCACGTGGCATGCGCGCCTGCGTGGCGAGCGGCCGCAGCGACAGCGGGACGACGTCGCTGACGGCTACGGCCGCCTCGGTGGCCGCCGGTGCGTCCACGTCGGCGCCTGGCGGGCACACGCGGAAGCGGTGGACGTGGGCACCGCCCGTCCACGTGACCTCGCCAGGGCCAGCCAGCGCGGCATGCATCGCCTCGATCATCGTCGGCGGGCAGACGCTGGCGAGGCTGCCCGGCCCCGCCACGATCCGCCCCTGCCGCTGCGCCGCCGCACTCAGATAGAGGCGCTCGCGGGCGCGGGTCACGGCCACGTACGTCAGGCGCTTGCTCTCCTCGCGGTCGCGCACCTGCTCGGCTTCGGTCGCGCCCGGCTCATAGCGCGCCACGCCGACGATGGGCTCGTCGCCGCTGTCGCCGGCCACCACCCGCAACGGTGGCGGCACGCCACCCGTGCCGCGGGTGATGTTGACGAGAAAGACGGTCGGAAACTCGAGCCCCTTGGACGCATGCACCGTCATCAGGTTGACGGCATCGGCGGCATCCACCGCGGCGTTGGATTCATCACCGGCCGACACGCGGTCGATGTGCCCGGCGATGCGCGCCATGGTGGCGTAACCACGGTTCTGGATGCGGCGCACCAGGCCGCGGAACTTCTTGACGTTCTCGCGCGCCTGCTGCTGCCGATGGCCACGCAGCGTGGCGGCGTACGCCGACGCCTCGATCACGTGGTCGACGACGTCGGCCGGTGGCAACCGATCGACCATCGCCAGCCAGCCTGGCCAGGCGGCGTGCAGTCGCGCCAGCGCCTCGACGTCGTCGGCCGGCAGCGTGCCGGCGGCGAGCGTGTGCCCGGACAGCCCGGTCGCCAGGTCAGGCGCGAGGCGGCGCAGCGTGTCGTCGGAGATGCCGACGAAGCCCGATCGCAGGAACGCGGCCGCCCGCAGATCGGACTCCGGCGCGGCCAGCACACGGACGAGGGCGACGAGATCCTTGATCTCGTCCGAGTCGTAGAAGCCGAGGCCCTTGTAGACGTAGCTCGGGATGTCGCGTGCAGAGAGCGCCCGTTCGAACTCGCGATGGCTCTCGCGCGATCGGAAGAGGACGGCGATGTCACCCGGGCGTGCGCGCCGCGGCGTGTCGCCGCCGCGGTCGGTCACCAGGCCCTCATCGAGGAGCCGCACGATCTCGGTGGCCACGCCGGCCGCACATGCCTCGACGTCCTCGCCGACGACGAGGCCGAGGCGCGGCTCGGGTTCGCGCCCGGTCTCGTGCCCGGTGGGCAAGGGGAAGCGATCGTCTGGGCCGTAGCGGAAGGCCACCGCCGGCGGGGCGCCAGCCTGCACCATGCCGGCGGCGATGTCGTTGGAGAACGCCAGCAGGTCGGGGTGCGATCGGAAGCTCTGCGAGATCGCCTGACGCACCGGCCCCTCGCCGCCCATCTGCTGCACGAACGCCACCGCCTCGTCGAGCAGGCCGACGTCGGCGTCGCGAAAGCGATAGATCGACTGCTTGCGATCGCCGACGAGGAACAGCGACGGTGGCAGCGGGCCCTCGTGCCCGAGCCCGAGCCCCTCGCCCCAGGACTGGACGAGTGACGCGACGAGCTGCCACTGCAGGCGACTGGTGTCCTGGAACTCGTCCACCAGCACGTGCTGGAAGCGCGCCTCGAGTCGGAAGCGACTCCGCGAGAACTCGTCCATCTGCCCGAGCAACAACACGGCGCGGGCCAGCACCTCCGAGAAGTCGAGCGCATCATGCAGCACCAGCGTCTGGAGGTATCGACGATGGGCGAGACGAAAGACGCGTCGGATGCCGCGGGCCAGCAGCACGTTGAGCGACGCCTCGAAACCGCGACGCGCCGCGATCACCGCATCGGCCACCGCCGGCAGGCCGGCGCGATGGGCATCGAAGGCGGCCGCCGTGGCGAAGCTGGCCTTGACGGCCACGGGCTTCTTGCGTGGCGTCCCCTCGCGCGTGAGCACCCAGCGGGCCAGACCATCGAGCGCCGCACGGACCTCGGCCGGACTCATCGGCACGGCGTCGGCATCGGCGATCAGTCTCGTCAGATCGAGCGCGACCAGGCTCCAGAGCGGCGCGTCCGGCGGCGCCGTCGCCATCCACGCCGACACGCCGCCGGGCAGGCCGTCGAGGTGCTGGCGCAGGTCCTGGCGGGCACGGGTGGCGGCCGCGGCCTCCGATCGCACCTGGCGCACCTGGCGGCCGAGATACCGTCGCAGTGCCGCCGGGGCCACGAAGCGACGTTCGAGCAGCACGCGCAGGCCTTCGGCCAGGCGCGGCAGCGTCATCTGCGCCAGCACGAGGCGAATGCCCTCGTCGAAGGGGGCCCGATCGCGACACTCGCGCAGCGTGCGGTCGAGCGACATCTCCACCAGCCGCGCGACCTCGGTCTCGTCGGCCAGCGTGAAGCCGGGGTCGAGCCCGGCCTCGAGCGGGAACTCGCGCAACAGCGAGAAGCAGAACGCATCGATCGTCGAGACGGCGATCTCGTTGGCGCGGTCGCGCAACGACTGCCACACGCCCGGGTGCCTGGCCTGCAGGTCCGTCACGATGCGGTCGCGCATCTCGGCGGCCGCCTTGCGCGTGAAGGTGATGGCCAGGACGTGCCGGGGATCGACGCCGGCGGCCAGCAGCGCCAGATAGCGATCGACCAGGACGCGGGTCTTGCCCGTGCCGGCAGACGCCTCGAGCACGACGTGGTGACGCGGGTCGGTCGCGTACGTGCGCGCCGACTGGTCGACCGGCACCAGCGGTGTCTCACTCATCGCCGACGTAGTCCTTCCGGCAGACACTGGCGTAGTCGCAGAACTGGCAGCGGAACGGATTGTGTGGCGCGACGGGAAAGGCGCCCGACTCGATGCGATCGACCGCCGCGGTGAAGTCGAGGGCGTGCTGGTCGGCCCCTTTCGCGTCGCTGACGGCCTGCACCCACGGGACGTCCTCGCGGAAGGCGACAAAACCGCTCGGCGCGATGCCGACGTCGCGACCCGACGCCCGCTCCTGCTGCACGACGGCGTGGGCATAGACGCCGGGCTGGAGCGCCTGCGACGGTCGACGTCCCGTCTTGTAGTCCACCACACGGATGCGGCCGTCGGTGGTCCAGTCGACGCGGTCGATGCGCCCTCGCAGGTGGACGGTGCGCGTGCCCTCGGCGGCCGGCAGCGTGACGTGCTGATCGATCGGATGCTCGAGTGTGCGGCGGGCGACGTCCCCGAACAGTTCGACCTCCACCCGCAACATCTTCTCGAGTACGCCCGTGGCCACGGCCGATCCGAACAGCCGCACCCGCTCGATGGCGCGATCGGCCGGCGGCAGGGCCCGCAACGCGCGTTCGGCGACCTCGGCGAACACGGCGCGCGCCTCCGGAAGGTCGGCGGGCCGCACGCCCACGTGGCCCAGGCGTCGCCACTGCACGAAGCAGTCGTGCAGCACGTCGTGCAGCAGCAACCCCGCGTCCCGTGCCGGCAACCCCGGCTCGTCGTCGGCCTCCTCCTTGAGCCCCAGCACGCGTCCGGCGAAGTACTGGAACGGGCAGTGAAGATAGGTCTCGACGGCCGTCACGCTGTAGCGGTCACCGGCGACCGGACCCGTCTGCCCGGCGGTAGCCCGGGCCGGCCGGGCGAGCCGCCACGCGGCCCAGTCGCGGGCGCCGGCGTCGAGCACCGTGGCCGAGGGGATGGCCGGCGTCGCCAGCAGCGCGTCCTCGCGAGTGACGGCCAGGTGTCGTTCCTCTGCGGGCACCGGGACGAGACCGTCGGCACCGAACACCAGGAGTTCGTCGAGCAACGACGAGGGCCGGACCACGGCATCCTGATCGAGTTCGGGCACGGAGACGCCGACGGCGACGGCCGGCAGCGCGAGGAGATCGGCGAATCGCGCGCGCAGGGCGCCGGTGCGCGTGCGTTCCTCCGCCCACCCCAGGCGTTCGAGCATGAAGGCGGGATAGAAGATTTCGCGCGCCGACGGTTCGGGCCACTCGCCTTCCAGCAGACCGACGATGCGCAGGTGATCGAAGAGGCCGTAGGGCGCCGCATCGGCGTCCACCAGGTGCACGCCGTCCTCGTTGCGCGGCAGAGCGAACGTGCGTTCCTCGATCCAGCGTCTGACGAGGATGCAGGTATCGCGCGCGGGCACCGGTGTCGGGTCGTGCGTGGCCAGCGCCTGCTCGAGGTGCGCCAGCAGCAGGTCGACGGCCGCGCGCGTACGGCGGGTGCGGCTGGCCTCGGGATCGTCGTCGGCCGGCAGGCGCTCGCAGGCGTGCCAGGCGGTGTGCAGGGCCCGGACGTGCTCGGCTCCGGCGGCCGGTCCCTGCAGCGGCGCCAGATGCGCGAGCCATGGACGAATGG
>NZ_JALHPM010000235.1:0-8228 GCF_022842525.1 Luteitalea sp. | reverse complement strand
TCCCGGCGCCGCTCCCCGACGTCGTGGGGCGCGGAGCCCGCTGCGGACTGCGCGGCGCGACGGCCCGCTGGGCGCGCTCGTAGGGGTCTTCGGGCGGGGGCGTCGGGCCGCCGTAGCCGGGAGCCGGCGGTCCCACACGCGTCGGGCCGACGCCACGGCGAAGCTCACCCGTGGTGTCGTCGCCCGTGCGCGACCGCACGCCGCCGTAGTACCCACCCGGCCCGTAGACCGCCGTGCCCCCACCCGCGCCGTAGGGACGCGTGCCCCCGGCGCCGTAGCCGTACGCGCCGGCGCCGCCCCGGCCGGGGCCGTACCGGCCCGGGGGACCCGTGCGCTGCGACACGAAGGCCGAGAGGTTGTCCAGCGTGCGCGGATCCACGGCATGGAGTCGCATGCGATCGCGCTCGCCGAAGCGGTCCGACGGAATCACCGTCCACGCGCGTGACGGGTCGAGCGTGCCGCCCGGGTAGACGCCGCGGCGCTGCGCGACGCTGTCCCAGCTGGACACCGGGCGGTTCTGCGATCCCAGCGGCGTCCAGCCGATGTAGCCGGGGCCCACACTCCACGAAACCCAGGCCGGCGCCCACTCCCGCCCGGGCGTCCAGTACCACCGGCCACGCCCGTTGACGCCCCAGCGGCCGAAGTGGTGCGTCGGCCAGCTCCAGGCATCGCGGCCGACCCAGAGCCATTGACTCTGCGGGCCGTAGGCCTGCCAGTAGCCGTCGGCATAGGGACGCCAGTCGGCGCCCACGGTCGGGAACCACACGGCGCCGAGCTGCGGGTCCGTCTCCCACGCGCCTTCGCGGTTGAAGACGTCCGAGTAGGCCTCGAAGCGCGGATCCTGGAACGTGTCGAGCGGGGCGCCCGCCGCCGGTGCGCCGGCCGGCGCGCTCGCCCACGCGATGAAGCTGTCGTAGCCGGCCGCGTTGAAGCGCCGAGGCGCCTCCGGGGTCAACCCGTCGCGCACGGCGATCTGCTGGCCCGCGGCCACCGTCTGCGCGCCCATCCCCGTCTGGACCTCGGCCTGCCCCCGGGTCACCCCGAGCGTGGTCTCTTCCCCGTCGATGGTGAGCCGGTAGTCACCGCCGGGCGCCAGCACGAACGATCCCGCCGGGGTATCGACCCGGAGCGTCGCGGTGGCCGACGCCGGTCGCTGGACGAAGGCGCGACCGGCCGTCAGCGCCAGCAGGTCGGGCGCCAGCGCCTCGAGACGGCCGCCGTGATCGAGGGCGACACGCGACCCCTCGCTCCAGAGCACCTGACCGTAGGCCGCCCCGATGTCCACCCGGTCGCCAAAGAGCACGGGGTCGCCCGGCTCCAGCGCGAGCGCCGTGCCGTCCCGCACGACCTGGGCGCCCGACCCCTCGAGCCGAATCAGGTGCGGCGGCGGCTCGCCGGGCTGGACGGCCTGGTCCGGCAGAGGGCCAGCGGCCTCAGGTTGGGCGCTGCCGAGCGCCGGCACTCCGAGCGCCACCACCACGGCCAGCGCGCGAGCAAGGACCTGCACGTTCATGTCGTTCCTTTCGGGACCGGACGCTCAGGCATCGCGGCGAGACCGGTCATGGCGGGTCGAGTATAGGACTCGCCACTTGAAGCAACGGCTGGGACGGGGTGGGAGAACACCCCGGACGAGGACGGAGGAGCAGAGGAGGGAGGACGGAGGGAGGACGGAAGGGACAGGGGGGAGGGAAGAAAGGGCAAAGGGAAGGGGGAAGGGCGAGGGGGAAAGGGCGAAGTAATGGTGTGTGGTTGACATTGTCGTACGCAGGTTTTATGATGCCAACGTTATGAAGGGCTGCCGAGGGAACGTACCCACGGACGGGCCCATTGCTTACGCAGAGGGGCAGACGTCATGAGCAAAGTCATTGGTATCGACCTCGGGACGACCAACTCCGTCGTCGCGGTCATGGAGGGTGGCGAACCCACCGTCATCACGAATCCCGAAGGCAGCCGCCTGACACCGTCGGTCGTGGCCTTCACCAAATCCGGCGAGCGTCTCGTCGGCCAGGTCGCCAAGCGCCAGGCCGCGACCAACGCCGAGAACACCGTCTATTCGATCAAGCGCTTCATGGGGCGTCGCTTCGAGGAAGTCAGCGACGAGATGAAGCTCGTGCCCTATCACGTCGTCAAGGAAGGCGACGATGTGCGCATCGATGCGGGGGGCACGAAGTGGGCCCCGCCGCAGGTGTCGGCGATGGTGCTGCAGAAGTTGAAGCAGGCCGCCGAGGAGTACCTCGGGCAATCGGTCACGCAGGCCGTCATCACCGTGCCGGCGTACTTCAACGACGCGCAGCGGCAGGCCACCATCGAAGCCGGGCGCATCGCCGGGCTCGAGGTCCGTCGCATCGTCAACGAGCCCACGGCCGCGGCGCTGGCCTATGGGCTCGACAAGAAGGGCGACCAGACCATCGCCGTCTTCGACTTCGGCGGCGGCACCTTCGACATCTCGATCCTCGAGGTGGGCGAGGGCGTGGTCGAGGTGAAGTCCACCAACGGCGACACGCACCTTGGTGGCGACAACCTCGATCAGCGCGTCATCGAGTGGATCATCGCCGAGTTCAAGAAGCAGGAAGGCATCGACCTCTCGAAGGACCGCATGGCCCTGCAGCGCCTGCGCGAGGCGGCCGAGAAGGCCAAGATCGAGCTGTCGAGCACGATGCAGACCGACATCAGCCTGCCGTTCATCACGGCCGATGCCTCGGGCGCGAAGCACCTGTCGCTGCAGCTGTCGCGGGCCAAGTTCGAGTCGCTCGTCGAGGACCTCCTGCAGCGGGCGCTCGGCCCGACGCGCCAGGCCCTGAAGGATGCCGGCCTGCAGCCGTCCGAGGTGGACGAAGTGGTGCTCGTCGGCGGGTCGACGCGCACGCCGCGCGTGCAGCAGCTGGTCAAGGAGCTGTTCGGCAAGGAACCGAACAAGAGCGTCAACCCGGACGAGGTCGTGGCGATCGGCGCCGCGGTGCAGGCCGGCGTGCTCACCGGCGAGGTCAAGGACCTGCTGCTCCTCGACGTGACGCCGCTGTCGCTCGGCATCGAGACGCTCGGGGGCATCATGACGCGCCTCATCGATCGCAACACGACGATCCCGACGCGCAAGAGCGAGGTGTTCTCGACGGCCTCCGACAGCCAGCCGAGCGTGGAAGTGCACGTGCTCCAGGGCGAGCGCCAGATGGCGCGCGACAACAAGAGCCTCGGCAAGTTCCACCTGGACGGCATCCCGCCGGCGCCGCGCGGCGTGCCGCAGATCGAGGTCACGTTCGACATCGATGCCAACGGCGTCGTCAACGTCTCGGCCAAGGATCGCGCCACCAGCAAGGAACAGAAGATCACCATCACCGGGTCGAGCGGCCTCAGCAAGGACGAGGTCGACAAGATGATGAAGGACGCCGAGCTGCATGCCGAGGAAGACCGCAAGCGTCGCGAGCAGATCGAGACGCGCAACAAGGCGGAGCAGGCGGCCTACCAGGCCGAGCGCATGCTGGCCGACGCCGGCGACAAGCTGACCGACGCCGACAAGCAGCCGGTGACCGAGGCGATCGCGGCCGTGCGGACGGCGCTCGAGGGTGAGGACACGGCGGCCATCGACAAGGCCGTCGAGCAGTTGATCCAGGCCCAGGGCAAGGCCGCCGAGGCGTTGTACAAGCAGTCCCAGCAGTCGGGCACGGCCGAGGGCTCTGGGGGTGGCGCCGGACCTGGCGCGCCGGTCGACGGCGAGGTGATTGACGCCGAGGTTGTCGACGAGAAGTAGACGATGTCGCCGTACGACCTGCTGGGACTCGATCGGGATGCGTCGGAGGCGCAAGTGCGACGGGCGTACCGCCGCCTGGCGCGCCGCTGGCATCCCGATCTGAACCCCGGCAACGCCGAGGCCGCGCAGCGATACGCGGCCATCACCGCCGCCTTCGAGACACTGGTGGATCCCGTGCGGCGGCGCTCGTACGACGCGTCAGGGGCGATGGCGCCGCCACCGGCGGCGGCGCCCGCCTCGTTTGCCGGCTTCGATTTCTCGCTCGCCGTGCATGGCGCGCAGGCGTCCACGTTCGGGGACCTCTTCGTGGACGTCTTCCGGCAGGCCGCGACGGGTGGTCCCGGGAGCCTGCGAGGCACCGATGTCCACGCCGAGATCGTCATCACGCTGGCGGAGGTGCTGCACGGCGCCGTCCGGCAGATCGAGGTGTCCCGTCGCGTGGCCTGCCGTCTGTGTCGCGGGCTCGGGGTCCTCGATGCGGCGCCGGTCCGCTGTCAGCCTTGCGGGGGCTCCGGGCAGGTGCGGTTGGGCCGAGGGCACATGGTGTTCGTGCGCGCCTGCGAGGCCTGTCAGGGCGCGGGCCTGGTCGGCCAGCGCCCGTGTCACGGGTGTCACGGGCACGGTCACCACGAGATGACGCAGTCGGTCAGCGTGGCCCTGCCGCCGGGCCTCGCCGATGGCGATCTGCTGGTACAGCCCGGCGACGGGCATGCCGGGCATCGGGGCGGGGCGCCCGGGGACCTGCACCTTCGGGTGCGCGTGGCACCGGATGCGCGGCTGACGCGGCACGGCAGCGATCTGCACATGACGCTGCCGGTGGCCGTGCATGAAGCCGTGCTCGGGGCACGCATCGCGGTGCCGACCGTCGACGGTGTGGTGTCCGTGCGGGTGCCGCCCGGTGTGCAGTCCGGACAACGGCTCCGCCTGCGTGAACGGGGGGTGCCATCGCGCCGTGGACCGCGCGGCGACCTGGTCATCGAGGTGCAGCTGGTGCTGCCGCCGGTGATCGACGCCCGTGGACGTCAGTTGATGCAGGAGTTCGCGCGATTGCATCCCGAGGACGTGCGCGCGGCATGGCGCACCGGCGATGCGGCTGCGTCCACCGCGAGGTGGTCTGCCGAGGTCGCGACCGCGACGACGGCGGTGGACGTCAGCGAGAAGACGGAAGGGTGAGCGATGTCCACACGTCGTCCAGGCAAGGCGCTCTACATGATCAGCGCGGTGGCGCAGCGCTACAACATCCACCCGCAGACGTTGCGGCTCTACGAACGCGAGGGCCTGCTCCGTCCGTCACGCACCGACGGCAACACCCGCCTCTACTCGGATGAAGACCTGGAGCGGCTCGAGACCATCCTCACGCTGACGCGCGAGCTCGGCGTCAACCTCGCCGGTGTCGAGATCATCCTCAACCTGCGCGAGCGCATGGCACAGATGCAGCACGAGGTCAACGAGTTCATGGGCTACGTCAAGCAGGAAATGGTGCGAGGCCTCGGCGACTGGGAGCAGCGCCTGTCCACGGCGATGGTCAAGAGTGGTCCCGCCTCGTTCGTGCGGCCCCCGACGGACGCGCCTTCGCCCACCGATACCGACGATTGACACACCTTCGCCCGGCGTTCGGCTGCCGCGGCGCGCCCTTCGCGCTATCATGCCGATCCCTTGGACGTGGCCTGCAGCATCTGCAATGGAACGGGTTGGAAGACGGTGGAGCACGACGGCGAACGTCGTGTGACCCGGTGTGACTGCTGGCGCACTGCCGCCGCGTCGCGGCGCCGTCACGACTCGCGCATCCCGCGTCGCTATCAGCACTGCGACTTCTCGGCGTTCCTCACCTACGGCAACGAGTCGCTCGAGCGCGCCTTGATGTCGGCGCGCACGCTCGTGCAGCGCTATCCCGTCGCCGATCGCGGGCTGTTCCTCCTCGGCCCCCCGGGCGTCGGCAAGACGCATCTCGCCGTCGCCATCCTGCGCACGCTCGTGCAGGAGAAGGGCGCGCGCGGCGTGTTCTACGACACGCGCGATCTGCTGCGCGTCATCCGCAGCACCTACGACCCGCTCGTGCGCGAGACCGAGCGCGACGTGTTGCGTCCGGTGATGACGGCCGACGTCCTCGTGCTCGACGACCTCGGGGCCGAGAAGGCGTCCGAGTGGGTGGACGAGACCCTGAACCTGATCGTCAACACCCGCTACAGCGAGAAGCGACTCACGCTGTTCACGTCCAACTACGTGGACGACCCGGAAGGCGCCACGCCGGACTCGTTGCTGTTCCGCATCGGCTTCCGCATGCGGTCACGGCTGCACGAGATGTGCGAGTTCCTCGACCTCGATGGCGGCGACTTCCGCGAGCTGCCCGCCAACGGCGGCGAAGAGGACCTCGTCGCCCTGTGGCGCAAGCGCAAGAAGCAGGGCGGCCCCCCCTCGCTGCCCATCAAGGCGAGCGCCCCGATGCGCGCGAAGCTGCGCGACGGCGATCGCACACCCGGCACGGCAGCCCCGGAGCTCAAGTGGCCCGGCGGGCGCGCCGGCACCCGCCGCTGACGCTCGTGCCCGAGCCGCTCGGCGTCTACATCCACGTTCCGTTCTGCAGCGCCATCTGCCACTACTGCAACTTCAACCGCGGGCTGATGGACGCCGCGCTGAAGACGGCCTACGTCGACGCCCTGATCACCCACATCACGCGTGAAGCCGAGCCAGTCGCGGTGGACACGATCTACTTCGGCGGCGGCACGCCCTCCCTGCTCGAGCCGCACGAAATCGCGCGAGTGCTGGAGGCCTGCGGCGCGGCCTTCCGGGTGACCGCCGATGCCGAGGTCACCATGGAGGCCAATCCCGAGACGGTGGATGTCGCCCGGCTCACCGGCTTCCGCGCCGCCGGCGTCACCCGCATGTCGTTCGGCGTGCAGTCGTTCCTGGACGACGAGCTGCGTCGCCTCGGTCGCCTCCACGACGCCGATCGCGCCCGGCAGGCCGTGCGCGAGGCGCGTGCCGCCGGGATCGACAATGTCAGCCTCGACCTGATGATGTGGCTGCCGGGCCAGAGCGTCGCGCAGTGGCTCCAGTCGGTCGGCGCCTTGATCGACGCCGCCCCCGACCACGCGTCGCTCTACCTCCTCGAGCTCTATCCGAACGCGCCCTTGCAGGAACTGATGGCGCGCGAGCAGTGGTCGCAGACCCCCGACGACGATGCGGCCGACATGTACGAGGCGGCGATGGACCAGCTCGAGGCCGCCGGGCTGCACCAGTACGAGATTTCGAACGTGGCCCGACCGGGTCGCGAGAGCCGCCACAACCTGAAGTACTGGCGGGACTCGGGCTGGCTGGCCTTCGGCTGCGGGGCGCACGGGTCCCGTGACGGGCGCCGCTGGAAGCATGTGGCCGATACCCGCGCCTACGTCGATCGCGTCGCCGCCGGGGCCGATCCTGTCGCCGAAGCCCGGCGTCTCGATCCGGAGGCGCAACTGGCCGAGGCGCTGTTCATGGGGCTGCGTTTGACCGAGGGCATCGACACCGGCGCGTACCGGGCACGTTTCGGTCAGGATGTCTGGAGTCGCTACGGATCGTCCCTCGCCCCTGCGGTCGAGGCTGGCCTGCTGGTGCGGGAGACGGGCCGAATGCGGCTCACGCGTCGTGGCATGCTCCTCGCAAACGAAGTGATGCAGGTCTTCGTATGAGGTTTGTTCGGGAGGGCGTTTACGGTACAGTAGGCGCCGGAATCACCACCCCTGTTTCGGAGTTGGAGGAGCTTGCTATGCGTTCGTTGATGGAGGCGCGGGCCGCACGTCGTGCGGGCACGCGGGTGGCCCTGGGCGCCGCCGTACTGATGGTCAGCAGTCTGATGGTGAGCACGCCAGCACTGGCGCAAGCTCCGGCCGCCGATGCGGCGCAGCCTGCGGCCCCGGCCGCTCCGGCGGCACCGGCCAAACCACAGCTGACCTTCGACAATGCCGACGCCGTCGTGTGGTTCTACGCGGTCAAGGGCGACAGCAGTGCCAAGTTCGAGCAGTTCTTCGGCCGTGTGAAGGAAGCCATGGCCAAGAGCACCGTGCCCGAGCGCAAGGCGCAGGCCGAGGGCATGCGGCTCATGAAGTCGACGTCGCCCGCCGGCGACGGCACGATCAACTACGTGCTGCTCGTGAGCCCGATCGCCAAGGGCCAGGAATACAGCCCGGGCATGCTTCTGTTCGAGGTCTTCCCGACCGAGGCCAAGACGCTCGTGGACGAGCTCCAGACGCTCATCAACGACAAGGGGCTCAACGCGGCCGTGCCGCTGACCAACGTCATGACGCTCGGCGGCATGTAGCGTCGACGTCGTCCTGATTTCAGCAGACCCCGGCGGTGCTCACGCGCCGGCCGGGGTCTTCGTGCTCATGCGAACGATTCTGCTTACCCTCTGCATCGCGCTCGCGGGTCCGACCGGGCTGGCCGCCCAGCCGCCGGCCCAGCCGTCCGCCCCCCCGGCGCCGGCCGCCCCGGCTGCCGTTCCCGC
>NZ_JALHPM010000234.1:0-8282 GCF_022842525.1 Luteitalea sp. | reverse complement strand
CTGGCGGCGTCCCAGGCGGCGTCCCAGGCGGCGGCCGCCGCCAGCACCGGTGTCGCCGCGGTGCACGCCTCGCGCGAATGCAGCGCCGGAAGCGCGCGCATCGCCGACGCGTGCACGGACAACGCCTCATTCAGATCGAGCCACGCGGGCGAGTGCACCCGCACCATCCAGTCGAGCGCCATATCGGCGCGACGCTGTTCGACGGCTTTCGTGCTGCGCGTGCCGACGAGCCGCGCGATGTAGGGCCGGAGCAGCGTGTCGCGCTCGCCGTCGGGCAGTCCGTCGTTCCACGCGCGCATGAACGCGCCAATGACGGGGCACGCGCACTGCGGGTGGTCGCTCCACGGTTCGCCCGCCACGAACGCGACCGCCTCCATCACGCACATCGCCTCGTCGTTCGGGTTGTGGCCGCCCGACGCCAGGACGGGCACACGCGCGAGGCGTTCCAGATTCACGGGAGCCATCAGAGTTCTCCTTCGCCCGGCAGGGGCAAGCGCGGGCTCTGCCCCGCCGTGGCCAGCTCGACGAGGTTGGTGTATTCGCCCTTCGTCTCGGTGATGCACTCGACCCACGCCTTCGCGTCCCAGGCCTTCTTCGCGGCCGCGGCCACGTCGTTGTCGAGCGTGGAGTACTCGACGCCGTTGCCGTCGATGACCTTCCAGAGCGTCCACTTGCCGCCGTTGCGGCTCGTGCCCTCCTTGACGTTCTTGACGTCGACGATGCGCACCGCGCCCTCGCACGGCGGCACGTCGGGGTTCGGCGCCGCCGCGCCGGCCGTCGTCGACGACGGAGGGGTGGAGGTCGACGACGGCGCGGTCGTGGCGGAGCTGCCGACCAGGCGCGGCTCGACGGCGGTCGGCAGAGGTTCGTCAACGATCGGCGCCGCCTCGATCGCGGGCCGCCCGGCGGGATACAGCGCGGATGTGGCACTGAGCGCCGACTGCGTGACGAGCTTCTTGATCTCCGGGTCGCTGAGGTCGGGCTGGAACGCGACCCGCACCACGACGAACGGCTTCTGCAGCTCCGCCCGCGAGTACTTCTGGCGGATGCCGCAGCCGGACTCGCGGATGACGGCGTTGATGGCGCGCGCCTCGCAGTTGCGGAGGCCGTGCTTGCGGGCCTCGCCGATCTGCTGCGTGGTCCAGCCCTTCAGCTGCGCCGAGCCGTCGCGCAGGTCCCACTCCTTCGTGGCCTCGCGCCGGATCTTCGAGCCGTCGATGCCGGTGTAGGTCGCGACGGCCTTGACCTCCCAGTAGTGCGGGATGGTGCGCGGGTCCGTGCGGATCGTCTCGGTGCTGATGCCGGCGCACTCGGCCAGCTTCCGGAGCCCGATCTTCGCGAGCGCCACTTCGTCGCTCTTCAGGAACGGCAGGCCGGCGTAGACCTCGCCCTGGGCCGCGTCCGGGTGGATGCGGATCTGGCTCACAACGAGACCGTAGGAGGCGGCGATGCCGGACATGCTGGTGAACGGCGTGAGCACGTGAAAGTGCCCTTCCCACCGCTTGATGGCGGCCATGTACTCGTCAGGCGTCTTAATGACGGCCGGCGTGCGGTCGCCCGTGGGCGCGAGGGCCGTCGGGGTGTCGATCGTCGTGGTGCTCATGGCTACGCTCCTGCTTCGAAGTGGTCGGTGTCGGCCATCGCGTCGAGCGCGATGAGCGGCTCGAGCTGCGCGACGACCCGGGGATGGTGGCCGCCGAGCGTCTGCGTGTAGCGCTCGATGACCTGACGCACCATCTGCACCAGCCCGCGGCGCTGCACGGGCGTCTGGCTGCCCAGATCCATGAGGCCGTGCGCCGCGGCGTAGAGGGCGGGCGCCTGCCGGTCGGCGTCGATCACGGCCAGCGCGACGGCCGCGGCGGTCTCGTACTCGGTGCGCTGCCAGCGCGGCAGCCGGTCGAGACTGGCGCGGGCGTCGTCGGTGCTCACCTGAAGAATCCGCTCCGCCAGCACGGCGACGCGCAGCGCGTGCGCGAGGGCATCGGTCGGATGTGCGGTGGTCGTCCGTCGGTCGGGTGCGGTCTGCGTTACACTTTCCATGGTTGCCGCCCTCCTTGCGGCGATCGCGGGCTCGGCGTTTGCGGCGCCGGGCCCGTTCGTGTCTCTGGGTTACCGGCGCCGGCGAATGGCGCGGCCGTCGAAGTAGTGCGTCTCGCTCAACTCGGTCCCGGGCGGCGCGTTCGAGACGAAGCCGTAGTGCACGAGCGGCGTGTTGTTCGGTCCCATCACCGGCGTGCCGTCCTTCTTCGTGACGGCGCGCTTCGTTGGCACGAACACCAGCAGCGGCTGCGCGTGTGATGACGGCAGCGCGGTGACGCGCGTCGGTCGGCGACCGTCACGGACCGTGGGGTTGGCGCGCGCGGCCCAGCCCATTACCGCCCCTCCGGTGCCAGCGACGGCACGTGCCGCTCGACGTGTGCACGGTGCCGGCGCGCCTGCGCGTCGTCGTTCGCCAGCTCGCGTCGGATCGCCGACGGCCCACACAGGACAAAGCCGAGCGCGATGAGCGCCAGCACCACCAGGGCCCACGGGCTGTCGTAGTCCTCGCGCTGCGGATGGCACACGCGGCAGGTCACACCCGGCTCGCCGTGCACGCAGTCGCCCGCGTCGTAGTCGCCCCACTGCACCATCACCACCACCCCATGGATTTCGCGGCGCCATACCCGATGAACGCCCACCCGGCCGTGAGGAGGACGCCAATGACAACGACTTCCCACGCAAGACCGCGCCGCGCCGGCCCCTGCGCCTGCGGACGCACCATCCGAGCTGTCTGGCTCATGACACCCTCCGGCTGCTGAAGCGCCTGCGGCTCGGCACCGGCAACGGGGCGAGCGATCCAGGCATCGACATCACGGGACGCGCGACACTCGCCCGCCGCTGGGCCTCGATGAACGCCTCGATGTCGCGCACATCGAAGCGCCACGCCTTGCCGACACGGATCGCGGCGAGCTGCTGCGTCCGCACCAACCGCAGCACCACGCGTGGCGTGACCTGCAACGTCTCCGCAGCCACGACCTTGTCGACGAGCGGCGTCATGCCGACACCGCCCGATAGACAACCGTCGTCTCCACCGTGCAGCCCTGCGCGTCCCGCGCCATCTCGATCGCGAAGGGGCCGTGCAGGCGCGTGCCGTAGACGCGCGCGAGCACCACGTTCTCGTCGCCTGAGCGCCAGCGGGAGAGCTGCGCCTTGTCGAGCGGCTTCTCCGTCGTGCCCAGCAGCGCGCAGACTTCCTTGTCGTCGAGATCGAGCACGCCGATGGCGCGGCTCAAGGCCTTCCCGATCCGACGACGCTCACGGGCGCTGGCGTCCTCAACAGGGTTGAGCGCCTTCGCCATCCGAGGGCGAAGGTGGTCGAATCTGTTGAGTGGCGCCGTGGCGACCGCGCCGGCCAGGCTGTTAGCCATGACGCACCACCTTCGGCCACACCTTCCACACCCGGCCGCAGTCCATGCAGACCGACACACGCTCGTCGAAGGCCCGCGCCCGATACCGGATGTCCGTGCAGGCGCAGCCGAGCACGATGCCCGCGTGGCCGCTCGCCTGCGGCATCTGCTGGCCCTCGCCCGCCTCCACCGGCGCCGCTTCACACGGGCCGTCAGGGCTGGCGACGTCTGCGGCGCGCGGCAGCACCGCGGGCACTGGCAGCGCGCCGCCACCGACCTGCGACGCGCACTCGTCGAGCTGCAGGAGGACGAACATCACGCCACCTCCGAACGGATGAGGTAGCGAGAGACCGAGTAACCGAGGGCCCGAGCGAGGGCCTGGGCGGTATCGGTCGACTGGATGTCACCGGTGATGAAGCGGTAGACCGTCCGCTGTGACTTGCCCGATCGCTGCACGAGCGCCGGAATATCCAGCCCTTTGGCGACGGCGTCTTCGTAGAGCTTGCGTCCATCGAATTGCAGCCGCGGCATCGAGGTCGTTGCCATGTCAACGACAAGATACGTGCCGTTCATTGCCATGTCAACATCTATTTTTGCCACTCATTGCCATGGCAACGCGGGGAGGTCTTACCCTGCTGGGGAGATGGCTAGCGGGCACACCAGCCGCGAACGGTCGCGCAAATTCAGGCAGTTCGGTGAACGCCTCACAGCGTGGCGCGGGAATCGCGAGATCGCGGTCGTGGCGAGGCTCGCGCAACGCATGGGCGCCAAGCTGTCCGAGCCGACGCTTCGCGGGCTCGAATACGGGTGGACTGGCTCACCTGATCCGATTGCGCTTGCGGTCCTCGCGGCGATCTACGACGTGCCCCAGGACGAGATGCTGGAGGCGCTGGTCGATGCTAGAAACGCGGCAGGCGAGGCCATTCGAATCGAGCGCCGGCCGACGACTGCGCCAATCTCGATCGATGGCCATGACTTCGGCGCGGTCCCGCTGATGAAGGGCCGGATCGCCGCAGGCTCGCCCTTGGCGATTGACGACCACGAGTCCGCGGGTGCGCTGGCGTTCAGCGCGACGTTCCTGCGGCGGTGGAAGATGCCGATCTGCGTCCGCGTCGGCCCACGCGAGGAATCGATGCTGCCGGTGATCGCGCCGGGCGATGTCGTGCTTCTAGAGAGAGCCGGCGAAGGCAGGCCGCCAGACCCGACTGGCATCTACGCCGTCCGGGTAGACGATGGGTCCACCCTGAAGCGCGTGCAGTTGATCGAGCAGGATGGCCGCGCCTGGCTGGCCCTGATGAGCGAGAACGCGGACAAGCGGAAGTATGGTGTTCGAATGGTGCCCGTCAGCGACGGCGACCGATGGCAGGAATACCTTATCGGCCGCGTCGTCTGGCACGGTCAGTACGTATAGCCCTTGCCCCCTCAAGGAGAGAGACTATGGTCCTTCGCGCGTTGGCTACAGCACTACTCGGCGCTTTGCTGTTCGGTGGATGCAAGGGCGGCGGGAACGATGTCACCGGCCCGTCATCAACGTCCTGCACGGCCGGTCCCTACACCTTCGATCTGAACGTGTCGCGCTGCCGGGCGAGCGACGGGCAGTTCGCGCTGAACTCCTGGCTGCGGGCGATGAGATGAAGAAGTGCCCTTTTTGCGCCGAGGAAATCCAAGACGAGGCCAAGGTCTGTAAACACTGCGGGCGGGACCTCGTATCGACCGCGACCGTTCAGAAGGTCAAGGTCGTCAATCAACGCGACTGGATCTCACGGACGGCGAGTGTGGGGTGCGCGGTCATCCTGCTCATTCTCGCCGCCTCGTGCGTCGTGTCAGTCGTTGTGGGTCGCCGATGAAGGCGTTTCATCTCTCCTGCGCGGCGGCGCTCTGTGTCACTTCGATGGCGTGTGCCGGCGGCATCGCGCCATCGAAGGAGCTGGTGCCAGAAGCCACGGCGCTCCTCAAGAGCGAGATCGCCGCGGGGAACTTCACCGGCTATGACTGTTTCAAGAATGAAGCGTTGATTGATCCGCGCGTCTGGCGCTCCGTGCCAGCGACGACCAAGGAGAACATCACGACGACGGTCGCTGTGGTCTGCTACGGCGAAGGGCAGGGCTACGAAGCCACCATCAAAGACGCACGGTCTGGCCAACGCCTCGCCACCTTCTCGTATGGCCGCTACGAGGTGCACCCCCAATGACCCTCGTCCCCTTCCCCCGTCGTACACCGCCTCGTGAAGACGCCTGCCACTTCGATCTCGTCCTCGTGAAAGGCGAGGAGACCCGCCGCTTCTGGGTCCGCCCCGGCAAGATCCCCGGCACCTACTGGGGCCAGATCTTCTTCGGCGAGGGCCAGCACCGTAGCTGCATCGCGCACGACCGCCACGGGATCGCGCGCTTCGTCGCCGAGTGCCGACGCGAGATCGCCGCCTACGAGCGTGACGGCTGGACGCGGCGATAGACACGCGTGACCGTCTACCGCGCGAAGGACCGCCGCACGAAGAACGACCAGGGCAAACTCGTCGCGGCCTACCGCTACGACTTCTGGTACCGCGGCGTGCGCCACGTCTCGCCCCGCCCCTACCCCAGCAAACGCGAAGCGGCCGACGCGGAGGCCGCGCGCCGGCGCACCCTGCGTCGCCTGGCCGCCGGGCTCGAGGTGGCCCGCGACGAGACGTCGCCCGCGATTGCCGACTGGGCCGAGACCTACATGGATCACGTCGAGCGCCGCGGCAAGCTCACCGACCCCGCATCCGCTGAGCACGTGCTGCGCGTGGTGCTGCGCTTCTGGGGGCGCCGGCCCGATCGCCCGCTGGAGGCGCACGAGACCGGGCCGTACCACGACCTGTGCCTGGCCGACCCGATCGACACCCCCGCGCACCTGCTCGCCTTCGAGGAGTGGATGCTCGCGCGCGGCGTCGCCGGCGCGACGCGCAACCGCTACCGGACCGCCATGTCTCGGCTCTACCAGATGGCCATGCTGCCCGAGTACCGCGCGGCCACGGGCGTGACCATGAATCCGTTTCGCGCGCTTGAGCGCGACCCGGTGCGCCGCCGCACCGTCACCATCACGCCCGAGCAGCTCCGCGCCGTGATGCTGGCGTCGCCGGCGCACCTGCGCCTGGCTATCGCGATTGCCGCCCTCGCGCCGAAGCTGCGCCTCGGCAACATCCTCGCGCTCCGATGGGACGAGCACATCAGCCCCGACCTGCGGCTCATCCGCGTCGAGCAGCACAAGACGGCTCGCAGCACCGGCCGGCCGCTCATCACGCCGGTGAGCGACAAGCTACACGGCATACTCGCGGCCGCGAAGGCGCGCCAGCCGAAGGGCGTGTCGTGGGTGGTGCACTACCTCGGCGACCGGGTGAAGACGATTGACACCGGGCTCATCGCCTCGTGCAAGGCGGCCGGCGTGCCCTACGGCCTGAAGGCGGGCGTCACGTTCCACACGCTGCGCCACACCGCGGCGACGAAGCTGGCCGCCCTGGGCGTGCCGGAGGGCATCCGGAAGGACGTCATGGGCCACACGTCGATCCAGACGACGCAGTGGTACACCCACCTCGAACCGCGCCACGAGGTGGCCCCGCTGAACCAGCTCGCGGAGGTCACGGACATCGCCGAATTGGTGTTCGGGGCTGGTGGGGATGCCGGTGGGACTGATCCCGCATCGGGCCGATCGGACGGGTCGCCGCGGGTGCGCATGCGTCGACGTCAATCGCCTGCGAAACGAGGCGAATCTGACGCTTCCGGCGCAAACCGTTCGACGCGAAAGAAGGCGCGTTAGGGCGCTCAAAATCCTGTGCTCCTAACGGGGCGTGTGGGTTCGATTCCCTCCGCCGGCACCACTCCTCGCCCGCGGGCTCGTCGTGCCGCCGGTGGAGGCATCAGCAACACGGCGTCGGCCTCCGGCCTCGCCTTGCCGTTGTCGATTCCCTCCGCCGGGCACTGATGCCCGGCGCGCCGCGGGGCGCCCTGGCCGGCCCTCGCAGAATCCGCAGGTTTTCGTGCAGACTTCCGGAAACGCACGCCGCTGCACCTAGCCGTCGTCGCGGCTGGAACCGAAACAGCATGGGATGGGACTCGTCGTGAAGGTTCGCCTGCCGTTTCGCCTTGGCTTCGCCAAGACGCGGCCCGCGAATCGGCCGCTCGCGGACGCCGCCGGCGACACAGGTCCAGCCTCCCCAGCCGACGCTCCACGCGACGCCGCACCGTCCGCGGCCGCGGTTGCCGTCGCCGAGGCGCCGGCGCCATCGGCGACGCTCGATCCCGCCGCTCAGGCGTTTACGCCCTCCGCCATCACGGCGGTCGAGCCCGCACCGGCCGCACCTGACGAACGCACGGTCGACGACGCCTCGTCCACCCTCGTCTGGCTGGCCTATACGTCGGCGCTCGCCTCCCGCGCGACCACACTCGAAGACGCGGCGCTCGCCGCCCTGGAAGGACGCCTCGACAGCGGCCCACGGCGCCGCGCCGCGCGCGAAACTCACAAGCTCGCGACGTCGCTGTGGCTCGTGGAAGCGCGGGAAGCCGCGCGCCTCGCCTGGGAAGCCGCCGGGCTGCTCGACACCGGCACCCTGCTCGGCACCGCGAACGCACTGCGCCTCTCGCAGATCGTCGAGACACTGCACAAGTCGCTGCGCACGCTGCCGCCGCCCGAAGCGCTCTCGCCCGCCGGCCGTCCGACCGCGCCGTACCTGCTCGTGGTGGACGACGACGAGGCGCTCGCCCGCGAGCTGCCCATCGAAGCGGCCGTGCGCGGCTGGCGCGCCAAGGTCGTGCGCCATCTCGGCGAGCCCATCGACGACCAGGCCGCGGTCATCGTGATCGGGCCCGACGTGCTCGGCGACGCCGATGCCGTCGCGCGCACGCGCCTGCTCTCCGCGCATCCCGAGGCCGCGGTGGCCGC
>NZ_JALHPM010000233.1:0-8498 GCF_022842525.1 Luteitalea sp. | reverse complement strand
GTTTCCGGTTCATCATGGACCGGGCCGAAGAGGCTGAGGAACTGGACGTCTAGGCGCGTGGTTGCAGGCGCGCCAGCTCGAGCGTAAGGTTGCGTGAGCCCATGACATGTCGCCCGTTGACCGGCCTGCTGTTGGGGCTGCTCCTGTGGAGCGGTTCCGCGTCACCGACCGTCGCGCAAGCGCCCGCCTCCCCCCCGGCGCAGCCGCAACCGCCGCCTCAGCCCCCACCGCCGGTCGAGGCTGAGGCGCAGGCATCGCAGAAATACGAAGAGGAAGTCATCGTCAGCGCCTCGCGGACCGAGCAGGCCCTCGTCAATGCGCCGGCGACCGTCACGTTGATCGACAGTCGCGCGATCGAGAACTCCCCCGCCACCAACTACGCCGAGTTGCTGCGGGCCGTCCCCGGGCTCAACGTCACGCAGACGTCGGCACGCGACATCAACCTCACGTCACGATCGGCCACCGGCACACTGGCGACGTCCCAGCTCGCCCTCGTGGACGGGCGCAGCATCTACCAGGACTTCTTCGGCTTCGTCGCGTGGGACTTCCTGCCGATGGATCCCCAGGAGATCAAGCAGATCGAGGTGATTCGTGGTCCGGCCTCGGCGGTGTGGGGGGCCAACGCCCTCACCGGGGTGGTCAACATCATCACGAAGACGCCTCGCGAGCAGCAGGGGTCGGCCTTCGCGCTGAGCGCCGGTCTGTTCGGGCGCCAGGCGATGGATGTGGATCGCGGCAACGGGGCGCTGTTCTCGGTCTCGGCCAGCCACGCGGCCGCGGTGAACGACCGGTGGGCCTACAAGGTCTCCACCGGGTACTACCAGCAGGACGCCATGGCGCGTCCGACCGGGCCGATTCCCAACGGCACCGGCACGATCTATCCCGGGTTCGCCAACAGCGGGACCCGGCAACCGAAGTTCGACGCGCGGCTCGATTACGACCATCCGGACGGGCGGCAGCGCGTGGTGATGCAGGGGGGATTCTCGGGCACCGAGGGCATGATCCACACCGGCATCGGACCGTTCGACATCGACCGCGGCACGTACCTGGCGTATGGCAAGGTGAACTATTCACGCGGAGCGACGCGCCTCAACACGTTCGTCAATCGCGTCGATGGCGCCGCCACCAACCTGCTCGCCGTGGGCGTCGATGGTCGCCCGATCCCCTTCCTCTTCAAGAACACCACCATGGACGTCGAGGCGGGGCATGTCGCCACCTGGCGGAACCGTCACGTGTTCAGCCTGGGCGGCAACTTCCGCTACAACGCCTTCGACCTGTCCCTGGCGCCGCGCGAGGACTCGCGCACCGAGGGCGGCATCTATGTGCAGGACGAGATCTTCCTGGCGCCGATGTGGCGATGGGTGGTCGGCGGCCGCGTCGATGCGTTCTCGGTGCTGGACGGACCCGTCGTGTCGCCGCGGACGACGCTGCTGTTCAAGCCCGCCCCGGCGCACACGGTGCGGGTGTCGTACAACCGGGCCTACCGGGCGCCCTCGCTGGTCAACAACTTCCTCGACACGGCGATCGTCAACCAGCTGGATCTCGGCGCCCTCAATCCGGCGCTCGCGGGCCGTGTCTACAACTTCCCCGTCGCGGCCGTCGGCAACGAGACCCTCGAGGAGGAGTCGCTCGATGCGTACGAGATCGGCTACTCGGGCGTGATCGCCAACCGCGCGACGGTGAGCGCGGCCGTCTACGTCAACGACAGCCGGAACGCGATCTTCTTCACGCAGAACGGCTCGTACCGCGCCGCCACCCCGCCGCCGGGATGGCCGCTGCCGCCGGCGGCCCTCGAACTGATCCTGCTCTCGGGTCGCTTCGGTCCCGGCAACGGCCTGCCCGCGTCGTTCACGTACCTCAACTTCGGCAAGGTGCGCCAGAAGGGGGTCGAGCTCGGCGTCGATACCGACGTCACCCGCACGCTGACGGCTTTCGCGAACTACTCGTTCCAGCCGACGCCCGAGCCGTCCGGCTTCGACATCTCGGAGTTGAACATCCCGTCCCGCCACCGCGTCAACCTGGGCGCGAACTACACCGGTGCGCGGATGATCGGTAACCTCTCGATGAGCTATGCCAGCGACGCCTACTGGCAGGACGTGCTCGACTCCCGCTACCACGGGACCACCGAGGCCTACACCCTGGTCAACGGCACGGTCGGCTATCGGCTCAGCGATACCTTCACGGCATCGCTGAAGGTGCTCAATCTCTTCAACCAGGAGATCCAGCAGCACATCTTCGGCGACGTGATGCGGCGTCAGGTGGTCCTGGAAGTCCGGATGCGCGTCGGCGCGAGGCCGTAGCCGTGGGCGCCCGCAGGCGGATGCGGCCGGTCAGCCGTTCGGCGCGGGATCGGTGGTCAGCGGTGTGGCGACGCCGGACAAGTCCTGGCTCTTCGCGGAGGGCGCGACCGGCGTGGCACTGGCGACCCGCTTGCCGGATCCCCCGGGATGATGCCGTCATCCCGTTCTATACTTTTCGGCCGTACGTGACCGAATCGCCCCTGCCCGCTCCTGCCCCCCACGAGTTGCCTCGCACGCCGCCGGCCGAATGGTCGACGCGAGGCGCATGGCGTCTCGTGGCCATCCTGGCGGTCGCGCTGGCGGTCCCGCTGATCTGGCACCCCGTCATGGCCCGGTTGTCGAGCCGGGCGGTGGAACCCAGCTACCTGCCGGCCCTCGAAGCGTCGCGTGAGCGCATCGCGTTCCGCCCCGACCCCATCACGGACCTGCAGCGGCTGCGGCCCTCCTACGTCTTCATCGGCGACTCGATGCTCGGTACCCGCATCGATGCCGGCTATCTCGCCGGCCTGCTGGGGCAGGACGTGGCGATGCTGGCGCGGGCCGGCACCGGCTCGGCCTACTGGTACCTCAGCTTCAAGAACTATCTGGTCGCCAGCGGCGAGCGGCCGAAAGTGACGTTCTTCTTCTTCCGCGACCTCAACATGACCGACCCGCTGTTCCGGCTCACCGGGCCGTTCCGCTGGTCGCTGGACGAGGTCGCCCAGCCCGAGGAACCGGCGCTCAACGACGTCATCGCCTCGCGCCGCCAGGGCGCGTGGTTCCGGGTGCACGGAGCCGTCAATCGCGCCTACAACGTCGATCGCGCCAACGCCTGGATGGAACGGCAGTTGTACGACTGGCCGACGCGCCTGTGGACCGACGACGAGCCGGCGCGCCGCGCCTGGCTCGAGACGATGACGTTCGAGACGATGGGGCTCGAGCGCCTGCGACCGATGACCGACGCCGACGTGCAGGCCACGGTGGACGCCGAGGCGGACTTCGCCCGCACCATGCCGCAGTCGGTGCTGCCGCTGATCATCGACCTGGCCAAGCAGCACGGCATGAAGGTCTGCTTCGTGCGCGTCCAGCGACGCCCCGTCGGCAACACGCCGCCGGCGCAGTCACCGCGCATGCAGGAATACATGCGGGACTTCAAGGCGTACGTCGAAGCCGAGGGCATGTTCCTGCACGACGACACGGGCGATCCGATGCAGACCCTGGCGATGTACGAGGACGGCGATCACATCGGGCGCGCGCACCGGCAGCGCTACACGCGGCAGTTCCGCGCCACCCTGCACCCGCTGTTCCGATGACCTTCCACTCGCTCGATTTCCTCGTCTTCTTCGTCGTCGTGACGACCGTCTACTGGCGGCTGTCGCACGGCGCCCAGAACTGGTTCCTGCTGGTGGCGAGCTACCTGTTCTACGGCTGGGTGACGCCGTGGTTCTGCCTGCTGCTCGGCGGCACGACCCTCGTGGACTGGTGGGTGGCGCAGAAGATGGACCCGGCCGCGCCCGCGTCCGGCACGCGGTGGAGCCGACGCACCTGGCTGGTCGTGAGCCTCGTGTCCAACCTCACGGTGCTCGGCTTCTTCAAGTACTTCAACTTCTTCATCGACAGCGTGCAGGCGGCGATGGCGTCGGCCGGGCTCGAAGCCTCGCTGCCGGTGCTGCGCATCGTGCTGCCGGTCGGGATCTCGTTCTACACGTTCCAGAGTCTGAGCTACACGATCGACGTCTACCGGGGACGCCTGCGCGCGAGCGGGTCGCTGCGCGACTTCGCGCTGTTCGTCGCCTTCTTCCCGCAGTTGGTGGCCGGGCCGATCGAGCGCGCGGAGGCCCTGTTGCCGCGCGTGCAGCACCCGCGCGTGTTCAACCTCGTGGTCGCCCGCGACGCCCTGGTGCTGATGGCCTGGGGCTTCTTCAAGAAGCTGGTCATCGCCGACAACGTCGGCATCATCGCCAATCGGGTGTTCGCGATGAAGGACCCCGGCTTCGAGATGCTGTGGGCCGGCGTCTTCGCCTTCGGGCTGCAGATCTTCGCCGACTTCTCGGCCTACACCGACATCGCCCGCGGGTGCGCCCGGTGGCTCGGGTTCGACCTGATGAAGAACTTCGAACACCCGTACCTGGCGCTCTCGCCGTCCGACTTCTGGCGGCGCTGGCACATCTCGCTGTCGTCGTGGTTTCGCGATTACCTCTACATCCCGCTGGGCGGGTCGCGCCGGGGTCTGCCGCGCACCCTGGTCAACATCCTGATCACGTTCGTGATCTCGGGCCTGTGGCACGGCGCGGCCTGGAACTTCGCCCTGTGGGGCGCCTACCACGGCCTGCTGCTCGTGGGGGAACGCACGTGGGGCGCGCTGCGCGGGGTCGGACGCCATCCGGGGCGGCAGCGCGTGCCCGCCTGGCGCGTCGTGCCGCAGTGGGCCCTGATGTACGTGCTGGTGCACATCGGCTGGCTGCTGTTCCGCGAGGCCGACGCGGCCATGCTCTGGCGCGACCTCACCCTGGTCCCGGGCACCGCGCCGCTGGCTGAGCGGCAGGCTGGCCTCTATCTGTTCCTCGTGGCCTTCACGCTGTCACTGCCGCTGTGGGCGCACAGTCTGTGGACGGTCTGGCAGGGCCGGTCCTACTCGGATCGTCCGGTGGTCCGCGAGGCCGAGGTGCCGACGCGGACGATCGTCTGGCAGGCGCTGGCCGTGGGCGTGATGTTCGCCACCATCCTCGTGCTGCGCAGCCGGACGTCCCTCGACTTCATCTATTTCGCCTTCTAGGCGGTCCCGGCGGTCGCCTGTGCACGGCATGTTCCGTCCTCTCGTCCTCGACGCCCTCGCCGGACACGGCCTGCGCCCGACGCCCGACACGCCGGTGGACCTCCTGCGCGCGCAGGTCAACGACCTCTACCGGTACGAGATCCGCCAGCTGCGAAGCCGCCTGATCGCCGGCGACATCGCCAAAGCCTCCTACGCCGGCGCCGTGCGCACCCTGCGGCTGCGCTACCTGTTGCTGTCACTGCCGAAGGACCAGTGGCGTTCTCCTGCGCCGCCCTGCTGATGCTGCGATAGAATCTGAATTCCGTATGGGTGGATGGAACGAGTTTCAGGGTCTCAATGCCGGGTACGTGCTCGAACTCTATGACCGGTACCGGCAGGATCCCGCCGCCGTGGACGCGCAGACGCGCGCCTACTTCGAGCAGTGGACGCCGCCCGACGATCCGTCGGCGCCGGTGTCCGGTGCCGGTGCCGGCGTCGATCTCCGCGCCGTCGTCGGTGCGGCGACGCTCGCCGAGTCGATTCGCCGGTACGGGCATCTCGGCGCGCAGATCGACCCGCTGGGTTCGCGCCCGACGGGCGATCCGTCGCTCGCCCCCGAGGGGCACGGCATCACGGACGAGCAACTGCGCGGCCTGCCGGCCAGCGTGGTGAGCGGGCCGCTCGCGGAGGGGCAACCCAACGCCGCCGCGGCCATCACGGCGCTGCGGCAGGCGTACTGCACGCGCACCGGCTACGACTTCGCCCAGGTGTTCGTCCCCGAGGAGCGCGAGTGGCTCCGCCTGGCCGTCGAAAGTGCCCGCTTCCGGCCCCCCATCGCCCCCATCGACGCCGACGCCCTGCTCGACCGCATCACCGAGGTCGAGACCTTCGAGCGGTTTCTCCATCGCACCTTTCCGGGCAAGACGCGGTTCTCGGTCGAGGGCCTGGACATGCTGGTGCCCATCCTCGACACGGTCATCAATGGCGCCAACGAATCCGGCCTGCGCCATGTGCTGATCGGCATGGCGCATCGCGGGCGGCTCAACGTGCTGGCGCACGTGCTCGGCAAGCCGTACGCGCAGATCCTCGCGGAGTTCAAGGACCCCGTGATGGCGCGCACGGGCTACCGCATCGACCTCGGCTGGACCGGCGACGTCAAGTACCACGCCGGCGCCCTGCGGCAGTTCGATGCCGATACGCAGGTCTCGATGGCCCCGAATCCGAGCCACCTCGAGTTCGTCAATCCGGTGATCGAAGGCATGGCGCGCGCGGCGGGCACGGAGGCGGGCCGGCCCGGCGGGCCCGTGTTCGACGCCGACCGCACGCTCCCGGTCCTGATCCACGGCGACGCGGCGTTCCCCGGGCAGGGGATCGTCGCCGAGACGCTCAACCTGTCGCGCCTCGATGGCTACACGACGGGCGGCACGATTCACATCATCGCCAACAACCAGCTCGGGTTCACGGCCGTGCCGGCCGAGTCCTACTCCACCTCGTACGCCAGTGGGCTGGCGCGCGGCTTCAAGATCCCGATCGTCCACGTCAACGCGGATGACCCGATCGCGTGCATCGAGGCGGCGCGCATGGCCTGGGCCTATCGGGCCCGGTTTCAGCGCGATTTCCTCATCGACCTGGTCGGCTACCGCCGCTACGGGCACAACGAGGGCGACGAACCGGCGTTCACGCAGCCGCTGATGTACCAGAAGATCGCGAACCATCCAACGGTGCGCGAGCAGTGGGCAGCCCACGTCGAACAGACGACCGGGCGCACCGGCATCGCGCAGCCGCTCGTCGACCAGCGGATGAAGGCGCTCGAGCAGGTCTACGAGCAGCTCAAGCCCGAAGAGGCGATCGTCAATCCGATCCCGGAGCCGCCGCCGGCCGGGGCGGCCCGGCAGGTGCGCACGTCGGTGCCCCTGGCCGATCTGCAGGCGATGAACGAGGCGCTGCTGACGCGGCCGGAGGGCTTCACCGGCCATCGCAAGCTGGATCGCGGCCGCGAGCGGCGCAAGAGCGTCTTCGACCAGCCCGACGAGCGGTCGATCGACTGGGCGACCGCCGAGGAACTCGCCTACGCCAGCATCCTGGCCGACGGCATTCCGATCCGCCTGACCGGCGAGGACGTGCAGCGCGGGACCTTCAGTCACCGCCATGCGGCCTTCCGCGACGTGGAGACGGGCGCCATCGACATCCCGCTGCAGCGCCTGCCGCAGGCGAAGGCGAGCTTCGAGATCCACAACAGCCCGCTGAGCGAGAACGCCACCATCGGGTTCGAGTACGGCTACAACGTGCAGGCCCCGGACCGGATGGTCATCTGGGAAGGCCAGTACGGCGACTTCATCAACGGGGCGCAGGTCGTGCTCGACCAGTTCGTCACGTCGGCGCGCGCCAAGTGGGGCCAGACGCCCTCGCTCGTGCTGCTGCTGCCGCACGGCTACGAGGGGCAGGGCCCCGAGCACTCCAGTGCGCGTCCCGAACGCTTCCTCGGGGCCGCGGCCGACATCAACCTGCGCATGGCCAACTGCACGACGGCCGCGCAGTACTTCCACCTCCTGCGCCGACAGGCGCTGCTGCTGACCACCGATCCGCTGCCGCTGATCGTGCTGACGCCGAAAAGCCTGCTGCGGCACCCGCTGGTCGCGTCGACGCCCGCCGAACTGGCCGAGGGCGCCTGGCGCCCGGTGATCGATGACGACGAAGCCAGGACCCGGGCGCGCGACGTGCGACGCGTGGTGTTCTGCAGCGGCAAGGTCTACGTCGACCTCGTGTCGGCCGAGCAGCGGCAATCGGATCGCCAGACGGCGATCTGCCGCATCGAGCAGCTCTACCCCTTCCCGGCCGACGAGGTCGAGGCCGTGATTGCGGGGTACCCCAACGCCGACGACATCGTGTGGCTGCAGGAGGAGCCCCTGAACATGGGGGCGTGGGACTTCTTCCGGCCCTGCTTCGAGGAACTGCTCGATGGGCGTCTGCCGGTGCGGTATCTCGGTCGTCCGCGGAGCGCGAGCCCGTCCGAGGGGTCCCTCGGCTGGCACATGATCAACCAGAAGATGCTGGTGGCCGAGGCGTACGCCCCCACCGCTCCCGCGCCGCGCGCTGCGCGCCGGGTCAAGGCAAAGGCATAGAGCACACATGGCCGCACAGGTGGTGGTCCCCCAGCTCGGCGAATCGGTGGTCGAAGCGCGTGTCGCGCGCTGGCTCAAGAAGGAAGGCGACGCGATTGCCGTCGGTGATCCGCTCGTCGAACTCGAAACCGAGAAGATCGATCTGGAAGTGAACGCCGATCAGGCCGGCGTGCTGGGCAAGATCCTGCGTCAGGAGGGCGAAGACGTGAAGGTCGGCGAGCCCCTGGCCTCGATCGAGGCCGGCAGCGGCGCACCGGCCGAGGCCGCGGCCCCAACGGGCGCGGCGCCACCGCCGGACGCCCCCGCGTCAGCCACGCCCGCGCCGCCGGAGGCGATCACGCC
>NZ_JALHPM010000232.1:0-8675 GCF_022842525.1 Luteitalea sp. | reverse complement strand
CCCCGGACCCCGCCGCCGGCCCACTCGAGCGGACGGCGGTGCGCCCGACCCTCGATCGGCCCGCACCGCGCCGCACCGTGCACGTGCCACCGGTCTGGCCGGACGGCGTCGCGAGCGCCGTCAAGTTCCGCGTGCATCTCGTGCTCGACGCCAGCGGCCGCGTCGCCGAGGCGCGCGTCCTGCCGGGGGGCGCCAGGAACGCCCGCCCCATCGTCGAGGCCGAGGCGGCGGCGGTGCTGGACGCCGTCCGGCAGTGGCAGTTCGAGCCGCCACTGGAAGCGCCGATGCTCATCGTGACGTACGTCGGATCAGGTGACGAGGAAGGGGTGGTGATGCCTGACGCATCGCAGCGCCCGCCGCTTCGCGTCGGCGGCGACATCGGTCCGCCGAGCAAGGTGCAGCACGTCATCCCCGAGTACCCACCGGAGGCCCTTGCCGCGAACGTCAGCGGCGTGGTGATCCTCGAGGTGACGATCGACACCGCCGGACGCGTCACCGACGCGCGGGTCGTCCGCAGCGTGACGGGGCTGGACGACGCGGCCATCGCCGCGGTGCGTCAGTGGCGGTACACGCCGACGTGGCTCAATGGAGAAGCGGTCCCCGTCATCCTGACCGTCACCGTCAATTTCCAGCCGCAGTAGCGGCGCGGCACGCCTCAGCCTGAACCATGCGCATGCGACGTCGTCGGGCACCGTTCTCGTGCGCTGTCGCCCTGCTGGTCGTCACACTGACCAGCGGGTGTCGCGCCGCGCGTGCGCCCGTGGTGTCGGACCCGTGGCCGGAACGCCTGCGCGAGGCGGACGCAGCGGCGGCCGAGGGCTGCTATCGCTGTCTGGAGCGGGCGCTGCGCGAGTACGACGCCGGGGTGGCGGCCGGTCATGCCGACCCGACATTCGGCGCGCGAGCCTACCGCGTGGCCGTACACCTGGCGGTGAGAGAACGCCTGCTCGGACTCTTTCCCGGGAGGTACCAGGACGCCCCCGGACGGTGGGTGGCGGCCGCACCACCTGACGACGCCGCCGCGGGCGCGGACGTGGTACCGGCGGTGACGTGGCGTCGCGGGACGGCGACGGCCGGTGTCGGACCGTTCGTCGCCAGCGAGGACGTGGGGCGACTCCGAGCCAGGCGAGTGGCGCTCGAGGCTCGCGCCGATGCCGACCCCTGGGTTGCCACCCTGCTGCTCGCACTGGTCGGTACCAACCCCGTGCTTGGACTCGACGAGGGGCGACCTCCGGCGCCGGGGACCCTGCCCGGTCTCGAGCCCGAGATCTGGGCGCAGCGTCACCCCGACGATCCCTCGCTCGGGTTCACACGCCTCGTCCTGCTGCGCTCCTCGATCGACGTTCTCGACGCGTTCCGCGCCACGCACGCATCCTTCGTCGAGCTCGACGTCATCGCCGGCGAAGCCGAACTCGCGCGAGGCCGACTCGTCTCCGCGGACGAGACGTTGGCCCGGGCGCTCGCCGAGTTCCCGTCGCTGGTGCCCGCACTCGCCCTGCGCGGCGACCTGCGGCAGCGCATGGAGGACTACGCGCTGGCGGTCGACCTCTACACCACATTGCTGGCCCGGCTGCCCGACCATCGCGAGGCTTTGCTGGGGCTCACGAAGAGTCTCGGTTTCCTGGGACGCCACGCCGAGGCGATCGCGGCGGCCGACCGCATGCTGGCGTTCGGCACCTGGTACATGGGCGAGGCGTTCTACTGGAAGGCGTGGAACCTCTACACGATCGGTCGCCTCGACGACGCCCGTGCGTCGGTCGACGATGCGCGGCGACTGCTGGTGAATGCCGACGTCCACTATCTCGGCGGCGTCATCGCCTTCAAGCAGGGGCGTCATGACGACGCGGGCACGGACTTCGATGCGGCGATCGACCTCGAGTCACGCCACTGCGAAGCGCACTTCGATCGCGCGGCGCTGCGACTGACACGCCGGGTCTGGCCGGCGGCCGCGGCCGGGTTCGACGAGGCCTTCGAGTGTCTCGACGCCCGCACGCCGGTGCTCGAGCAGCGCATCGTCGACGCGCGCGACGCCCGCCTCGCCGATGCCGCAAGGGAGGTCCTCGTCCACCGTCGCGAGCAGGCGCTGCGCGACCATCGCCGCCAGCAGGCCTGGGCGCGCTACAACGGTGGCGTCGGCTATGCCAACGCCGGAGATCCCACCAAGGCCCGGACGCGAGCCGGCGAAGCCATCGCGATCGGCGGTCCTGCCGCGGAGGCCGCGGAGCGCCTGCTGCCCCAGCTGCCCCCTCTTCCGTAGCCGTCGACCTCCAGGTCGACGGTCGTGATCGCGGCCCGCGTCGAGCTGAAGCTCGACGCCTACGTGAGGCGCGGCCGGACGAAGTCCGGCGGCTACAGGCGTGTCAGGGCTGCGTCGCTGGCGCGGCCGGCTTCGGCGGAGCGGTGGTGAAGTCCGGGGCCGGGTCTCCGAAGATGTGATGGTTGAACCACAGCAGGTTGTGCTGCATGGTCGCGCGCATCGACTTCGGCTTCGTGATGCCGTGGCCGAAGCCCTTGTAGACGATCATCTCCACCGGCACGCCGCGATCCTGCAGGCCCTGGCGCAGTTCGTAGGCGTTGGCGATCGGCACGCGGCGGTCGAACTCGCCGTGCTGGATCAGCGTCGGCGTCCTGGCGCCCATCACGTAGGACATCGGTGACGTCTTGCGGTAGATCTCGGGGTCCGTGCCCGGGTCGGCGTCGAGATACTGGATGGTGAACGGCGTGATGTCGGTGTTGTAGTAGTACGTCGCCCAGTTCGAGATGCCGGCGCCGACCGAGATCGCCCTGAACCGCGTCGTCGACGTCGTCAGGAACGCCGAGATGTAGCCACCCTGGCTCCAGCCCATGCAGCCGAGCCGCGTCGGATCGACCATCTTCTTCGCGACGAGCGCGTCGATGCCCGACAGCACGTCCCACGCGTCGCCGACGCCGAGGTTGCGGACGTTCAGGCGCCGGAATCGCTCGCCGTACCCCGCGCTGCCGCGGTAGTTGACCTTGAGCACGAGGGCGCCGCGCGCGGCCCACAGGTCGGCGGGGTAGTAGCGGGCATCGATCACCTGCGGGCGATCGATGCCGGTCGGTCCACCATGGATGACGCAGAGCAGCGGGTAGGTCTTCGACGGATCGTAGTCGCGGGGCTTGATCAGGACACCCTCGATGACCTCGCCGTCCTGGCTCTTCCAGGTCACGAGTTCACGGATCCCGAGCGTCCAGGCGGCCAGCCGGGTGGAGCGGGTTGTCAGCGCCTTCGGCACGAAGGTGGCGATGGCCGTCGTGTAGACCTCGGGCAGCGTCGTGGCCGACCCGGCGACATACGCCAGTGCGGTCCCGTCGCCACTCATGGTGGGGGCCTGCATCGCGAGCGCGTCCGGCGACGACACGCGGGTCAGGGTGCGTGCGGCCGGGTCGACGCGGAACAGGTGCGTGGCGGTCTTCTGCAGCGCGGAGATGTACAGGCCGGTGCGGGTCCACGCGACCAGTTGTGCGTCCTCATCCAGCGTATCCGTCACCGAGACCGGCGTGCCGCCAGTGGCCGGGACGATGGCGACGCGTCCATTGGCGTGGAAGTACCCGGCGACGCCCATCGGCGACTGGAAGGCGATGCGGGTGCCCTCCGGCGACCAGCGCGGGTTGGTGTCGGGGCCCGCCTGCGTGACCAGGGGCGTGACGTGATCGGTCGCGAGGTCGAGCAGGAAGAGATCCGTCGTGCCGCCGTCCACGAGGTCCGGCGTGCGGGCCGCCTGGAACACCAGGCGGGTGCTGTCCGGAGAGACGTCGAACGTCGAGACGTGACGGTCGTTGCCGCGCGTTCGCTGACGGCCCCTGGCCGGCGCGACGAGCGCCTCGACGGCGTCGAGTGTCCAGAGCTGGGCGAACTGGTAGTCCTTCCGGACCACGGTGAAGGCGCCGAGGGCCTCCTTGCGCGCCTTCTCGGCCGCGCTGTCGTCGGGCAGCGCGATGTAGACGATGGTGCGGCCATCCGGCGCCCACTCGTGGTTGACGATCGGGCCGTCGTGCTTCGAGAGGACGACGGCTTCGCCGCCGTCGGGGCGAATGGCATAGATGGCCGGTTTGCCGTCGATCGGGCGGATGAACGTGATCCAGCGGCTGTCGGGTGACCACTCGATGTCACCTGCGGACTCCTTGCCGCGCGTGAGTTGCGTGACCGTGCCGGTGGAGGTGTCGGCGACGAACAGCTGGGTGAGGAACGCGTCGCGCTCCCAGTCCGTGATCGCTTCCTCGAACGCGACCCAGCGGCCGTCGGGCGAGATCGTCGGGGCGCTGAGGGAGCCGAGTTCGACGAGTTCGTCGATGGTGGGGACGTGCGGCGCGGCCGGCGCCTGCGCCAGGCCCGCCGGCGCGTGGAGGAGGGCCATGGTGAGGACCATGGCCGGCAGGGCGGCAACGCGAACACGGTCGACAGGCATGGGCATCTCCGGAGAGACGCATTGTACCTGTCGACTGTCGCTTGGGAGGGGTAGGGCCGGCTCTCCGAGCCGGCCGTCGTGATCGCGGTGACGGCCCGTTCGGAGAACGGGCCCTACCCGCTGCGCCGGCTACGCCACCGGGGCGTTCTGTTCCTGCGGCTTGTGCGTGACCGGGTTGAGGAACGGCATCATCGCGCGCAGCTTGGCGCCGACGTCCTCGAGGGTCTGCGTCTGCTCGTCGGCGCGGACCTTGTTGAACCAGGGACGTCCGTCCTCGTTCTCCTTAATCCACTTCTTCGCGAACGTGCCGTCCTGAATCTCGGCCAGCACCTGCTTCATCGCCTGGCGCGTCTCGGCCGTGACGATGCGCGGGCCCGTGTAGTAGTCGCCGGCCTCGGCCGTGTCGCTGACCGAGTAGCGCATGTAGTTGAGCCCACCGCGGTACATCAGGTCGACGATCAGCTTGAGCTCGTGGAGGCACTCGAAGTAGGCGATCTCCGGCTGGTAGCCCGCCTCGACGAGGGTCTCGAAGCCCGCCTTGACCAGTTCCGCGGTGCCGCCGCACAGCACGGCCTGCTCACCGAACAGGTCGGTCTCGGTCTCTTCGGTGAAGGTCGTCTCGATGACGCCGGCGCGGGTCACGCCGATGCCCTTGGCATACGACATGGTCAGCGCGCGGGCGTGGCCGCTGGCGTCCTGGTGGATCGCGATGAGCCCGGGCACACCGCCGCCCTCCTCGAACACCTCGCGGACACGGTGGCCCGGCGACTTCGGGGCCACCATCGTCACGTCGATGTCGGCCGGCGGCACGATGGTGCCGTAGCGGATGTTGAACCCGTGCGCGAACATCAGCATCTTGCCCGCCGTGAGGTGGGGCGCGATGTCCTTCTGGTAGACCGACGGCTGCACCGTGTCGGGCGCGAGCATCATGATGACGTCGGCTTCCTTCGCTGCGTCCGCCACGCTGACGACGCGGACGCCGGCCGCCTGGGCCTTGGCCGCCGACGTGCTGCCGGTGCGCAGGCCGATGCGGACGTCCACGCCGCTGTCCTTGAGGTTCAGCGCGTGCGCGTGACCTTGCGAGCCATACCCGATGATCGCGACCTTCTTGCCCTGGATGAGGGCGAGGTCGGCGTCGTTGTCGTAGTAGATGTGTGCAGCCATGTGTGTCGTTGGGTAGGGCCGGCTGTCCCAGCCGGCCGTCATGGAATGGCCTTCGGCACCGGGCCGTCGGCCTTGGGGAAAGAACGTGGGAGGGCCGGCTCTCCGAGCCGGCCGTGAGGGATTGCTGTCGTCGGGCGGAGACGGACGGCTCGGAGAGCCGTCCCTACCCCTACACCGAGTGCGAGATGAGGTCTTCCTCGGCCTTGGCGGCGCCGAAGTCCTGCTCGTCCTCGGGGGGCTTGCTCGCCGTGCCGGTGCCGCGCAGCATCGCCAGGCGGCCCGTGCGGGCGATCTCCAGGATGCCGTACGGCTCGAGCACGTCGATCAGGCTCTGCACCTTGTCCTGGTTGCCGGTGATCTCGATGACCAGCGACTCGGTCGAGACGTCGATGATGCGTGCGCGGTAGATCGGCGCCAGCTGGAAGATCTGGGCGCGCGTCTCCGGCGTCGTCTTCACCTTCAGGATGGCGAGCTCGCGGAAGATCGACGGCTGCCGCGTCACGTTGTCGACACGCAGCACCTCGAGCAGCTTGTAGAGGTTCGCCTCGATGCGGCGGGCGCCGAACTCGTCGGCCTCCACCGCGATCGTCATGCGCGACACGCCCGCGGTCTCGGTGTGGCCGACCGTGATCGAGTCGATGTTGAAGCCGCGGCGACGAATCAGCCCGCTGACGCGGGTGAGGACGCCGGGGTGGTCTTCGACGAGCACCACGAAGGTATTCATGCGTCCGCTCCCGTTTCGACAATGGCGCTGGGGCGCCGAATCATGTTGTGCAGGTCGTTGCCTGCGGGGACCATCGGATAGACCGAGTCTTCCTGCTCGACGCGGAAGTCGATCAGCACGGTGCCCTGGTGACGCCGGGCCTCGCGCACCGCCGGGACGACGTCGCCGCGCGTCTCGACGCGCATCGCCTTGAGACCGAAGGCCTCGGTCAGCTTGACGAAGTCGGGGTTGACCAGCGGCGTGGCGGCGTAGCGGCGCTCGTAGAAGAACTCCTGCCACTGCCGGACCATGCCGAGGAACCCGTTGTTGATGATGGCGATGTTGATGTCGATGCCCTCCTGGGCAATCGTCGCCAGCTCGCACATCGTCATCTGGAAGCCGCCGTCACCGACCACCACCCAGACCTCGGCATCGGGCCGGGCCACCTTGGCGCCGATGGCCGCCGGCAGCGCGAAGCCCATCGTGCCGAGGCCGCCCGAGGTGATGAGCGAGCGCGGGTCCTCGTGCTTGTAGTACTGCGCTTCCCACATCTGGTGCTGGCCGACGTCGGTGACGACGATCGTCTCGCGATCGCGCGTCTCGCGCCACAGGTCGTTGATGACGTGCGCGGCGTAGAGGTGGCCGTTGTCGGGCAGGTTCTGGATGTCGCGGACCGCGGAGTCGCCCTTGAGCATCGAGATGTAGGCGATCCAGTCGCTGCGATCGGTCGCGGCAATCTTCGGCTGCAGCTCCTCGAGCGTCGTGCGCAGGTCGCCAATCAGGCCGACGTCGACGCGGACGTTCTTGTTCAGCTCGGCCGGGTCGATGTCGATGTGGATCTTCTTGGCGTTGGGCGCGTACGTCTTGACGTTGCCGGTGACACGGTCGTCGAAGCGCATGCCGAAGGCCAGCAGCAGGTCGGCTTCCTGAATCGCCGTGTTGACCCAGGCCTCGCCGTGCATGCCCATCATGCCGAGGTTGAGCGGGTGGCTCGCCGGAATGGCGCCCAGCCCGAGCAGCGTCATCGCAATCGGCACGTTGGCCTGCTCGGCGAAGGCCAGCACGGCCTCGCGCGCGTTGGACTGCTGGATGCCGCGGCCGGCGAGGATGATCGGCCGCTTGGCCGAGTTGATCAGCTCGAGGGCCTGCTCGACCTCGCGCGAACTCGGCGTGTGCGACGGACGATAGCCGCGCAGCTTCGGCTCCTCCGGCCACACGAACTCGCACGACGACTGCTGGCAGTCCTTCGTGATGTCGATCAGCACCGGGCCCGGGCGGCCCGAGCGCGCGACATAGAACGCCTCCCGCACGACGCGCGCGACCTCTTCGGGCTTGGTCACCAGGTAGTTGTGCTTGGTGATCGGCAGCGTGATGCCGGTGATGTCGGTTTCCTGGAACGCGTCGGACCCGATGGCCTTGCTGCCCACCTGGCCGGTGATGCAGACGATCGGCACCGAATCCATCATCGCGGTCGCGATGCCGGTGACCATGTTGGTGGCCCCCGGACCGCTGGTCGCGATGGCGACACCGACCTGGCCGGTGGCGCGCGCATAGCCATCGGCCATGTGCGTGGCGCCCTGCTCGTGGCGCACCAGGATGTGGCGGATCGGGTAGTCGAGCATCGCGTCGTACGCCGGCAGGATCGCGCCGCCGGGGTAGCCGAACACGCAGGTGACGCCTTCGCGCACCAGGCTCTCGAACAGGATTTGGGCTCCGGTCTTCTTCATATCAGGCTCAGGACTCTGGGCTCGGGGCTCAGAAAAAAAGGCGTAGGGCTATGGGCTCGAACGACGAACTTCAGGCGACGGGTGTCTGGCGGCGAATCTGGTTGGCCAACGTGGCCGCCGGGCGCGTGATGGCGCCCTCGGAGGCCGAGGACACGAGGCTGGCGTACTTGGCCATCACCCCGGTCGTGTAGCGCGGCGCCGGTGGCTGATACGACGCGAGCCGCCGCGCAATCTCGTCGTCACTGACCGCCATGTCGAGGCGGCGCTGCTGCAGGTCGAACGTGATGACGTCGCCATCGCGGATGGCGGCGATGGGGCCGCCGGCGACGGCTTCGGGGGAGACGTGCCCGGCCATCAGGCCGCGCGTGGCGCCCGAGAAGCGGCCGTCGGTGAGCAGGGCGACCTTGTCGCCGAGCCCCGCGCCCATGATCGCCGCCGTGACGCCCAGCATCTCGCGCATGCCTGGCCCACCCTTGGGCCCTTCGTGGCGGATGACGACGACGTCGCCGGCGTTGATCTGGCCGGCCTGGACGGCCGCGAAGGCGGCTTCCTCGCCCTCGAAGACGCGCGCCGGGCCCTGGTGTCCGCCCAGCGACGAGCCGGCCACCTTCACCACGCTGCCCGCCGGCGCGATGTTGCCCTTGAGGATCAGCA